>JBGSBQ010000077.1:0-10787 GCA_041730475.1 Sphingomonadaceae bacterium | reverse complement strand
CGAGCACTTCATGCTCGGGAACGTTGAGCTCACGCGCGATGGTCTGCACTTCCTTGTGGTTCATCCAGCCCAGGCGCGTCTTGCTCTTGCGCAGGTTGAAGAACAGCTTGCGCTGGGCCTTGGTGGTGGCCACCTTGACCAGACGCCAGTTCTTCAGGATGTACTCATGCATCTCGGCCTTGATCCAGTGCATGGCATACGACACCAGTCGCACACCCTGATCCGGGTCGAAACGTTTGACGGCTTTCATCAGGCCGATATTGCCTTCCTGGATCAGGTCGGCGTGCGGCAGGCCGTAGCCGAGATAGCCGCGCGCGATCGACACCACCAGGCGCAGGTGCGACAGCACCAGCTCCTGCGCGGCGGCCAGGTCATTCTTTTCCTGCAGGCGCTTGGCCAGCGAGATTTCTTCGTCGTGCGACAACATCGGCAGGCGGTTGACAGCCGAAATATAGGCGTCCAGATTACCCAGATTGCCAGTGAACCCGAGGCCCAGCGCGCTATTGTTGGCAGGGACCAACGCGGTGTGTGCGGACATCATAGTCATGTTATTTCCTCGCTCGATGAACTTCTTAATCTCAATAATTGCATGAGGGAATTGTTTTTCCTCGTACTGAACATATATTAGCACTCTCTGTCGTTGAGTGCCAATCGGCTCGTACAATCACGTTCATAGTAAAAATACTATCAGCGGTTTACAAGGTATAGCTTGAGGGATGGGACTTAGGCAGGACTTAAGTGTAGCCCGGCGCGGCGGCCGGGCTCTGTGCGGAAGCGCACGCCGGCCAGCATGGCCAGCGTGACGGGGCGGGCTTAATTCAGGCGCGACAGGTGGCGTTGCACCGACAGCGCGGCGCCGATCAGGCCGAGGCCGGCGGACAGCGCCAGCAGGCCGGCCATGGCCAGCGGCGGCAGCGCGGCCAGCTGGAATTCGGACGCGTACAGACGGGCGAACTCGGCGATCGCGCCATTCAGCGGCCGCAGCGCCAGCGCCACCGCGCCCAGCGCCACGCCACCGGCACACAGGCCCAGCAGGGCGCCGGTGTAATAGAAGGGGCGATGGATGAAGGTGTCAGTCGCGCCGATCAGCTTGGAGACGATGATTTCCTCGCGCTGCGTCATGACTTGCAGCCGGATGGTGTTGAACACCACGGCCACCACCACCGTGCCCAGTGTCATCGCCAGCAGCAGCAGCGCCATGCGCAGCACGTTGAGCAGCGCGGCCAGTCGTTTGACCCACGCCGAATCGACCTGCACCGTGTCGACGCCGGGCAGGGCGCGGATCTGCTCGGCCAGCTGGTCGACGTCGTTGCCGGACTGGGCGCTGCGGAAGGCATCCAGCTTCAGCACATAGCTGTCCGGCAGCGGATTCTCGCCCAGCGTGGTCAGCACGTCGGCCAGGCCATTCTTGCTTTTCAGGTTGTCGAGCGCTTTTTCACGCGCCGTGAAGATGATCTTGGCCTGCTTGTCCTTGACCAGCTGGCGCAGCGAGGTCGCCATCGCCTCGGCCTGCTCGCGCGGCGTGTCCTGACGCAGGAACACGCTGATTTCCGGATCGACCGATAATTGCTCCGACATCGGGCGTACATTGTCGAGCACCGTCACGCCGGCAAACGGCAGGGCCAGCGCAATCGCCACCACCAGAATATTGAACAGGAAACCGCCGGGCGAGCGGCGCACATGGATCAGTGCGGCACTCAGCGCAAAACCGTGTTGGCGCAACCAGTTATTCATGCGGCCTCCACGGTGTCGAGCTGGCCATGTTTGAGGTGGATGACGCGGGCCGCCTGGTCCAGCATCTGTTCGTCATGGCTGGAAATCAGACAGGTCACGCCGGCGCTGTGGAAGGCTTTCAGCGCTTCCAGCACGCGGTTGGCGCTGTCACGGTCGAGGTTAGCCGTCGGTTCGTCGGCCAGAATGATCTGCGGCCGGTTGACGATGGCGCGCGCGATCGAGACCCGCTGCTGCTCGCCGCCGGACAGGGCCAGCGGCTGCGACTGGGCCCGTTCCAGCAGGCCGACCTTGTCGAGCGCGGCGCGCGCGCGTTGTTCGGCTTGCTGACGCGAGGCGCCAGTCACCAGCAGCGGCAGCATCACGTTGTCCAGAATGGAGCGGTCGTTCAGCAGCCGTTGCTGCTGGAAGATCAGGCCCAGGTTGCGGCGCAAGAAGGGCACGCCGGCCGTTGTCAGCTTGCCGATATCCTGGCCGTTGACGATGACCTTGCCGCGGCTGGGTTTTTCGATGGCGGCGATCATTTTCATCAGCGTCGACTTGCCGGCCCCGGAGGGCCCCGCCAGAAACACCAGTTCGCCTTTGCCCACCGTCAGTGATATATCGCGCAGCGCCAGCGCATCGGGGGAATATTGTTTGGAGACGGACTGGAATTCAATCATCGGTGACTTATCCGAGCAAAGCTTCAACAAATTCCGCAGCGACGAAGGGCTGCAGGTCTTCAATTTTTTCACCGATGCCGATGAAGTACACGGGCACCGGGCGCACGCGGGCGATGGCGGCCAGCACGCCACCCTTGGCGGTGCCGTCCAGCTTGGTAATCACCAGACCGGTCAGTTGCAGCGCATCGTCGAAGGCCTTGACCTGGGCCAGTGCGTTCTGGCCGGTATTGCCGTCGATCACCAGCAGCGTTTCATGCGGGGCCCCTTCGAGGCCCTTGCCGATCACGCGCTTGATCTTCTTCAGCTCTTCCATCAGGTGCAACTGGGTCGGCAGGCGGCCGGCGGTATCGACCATGACGACATCCATGCCCTTTGCTTTGCCGGACTGCACGGCGTCGAACGAGACGGCGGCCGGGTCGCCCGACGCCTGCGAAATCACGGTGACGTTGTTGCGCTGGCCCCAGACCATCAGTTGCTCGCGGGCGGCGGCGCGGAAAGTGTCGCCGGCGGCCAGCAGCACCGACTGGCCATTCGCCTGCATGTGCTTGGCCAGCTTGCCGATGGTGGTGGTCTTGCCGGCGCCGTTGACGCCGGAAATCATCATCACCAGCGGCTGGTGACGGCCCAGTTCCAGGGGCCGCTGCAAGGGCAGCAGCAGTTCGATCATCAGCGCCTTCAGCGCGGCCTTGACAGCGGCGGCGTCGAGCAGCTTGTCATCCTTGACCTTGGCCTTCAGCGCATCGAGCAGGTAGTGGGTGGCGTCGACGCCGGCATCGGACATCAGCAGTGCCGCTTCCAGCTCGTCGTACAGGTCGTCATCGATCTTGGCGCCGACGAACAGCAGCGACAGGTTGGACGAGGTCTTGGCCAGTCCCGCCTTCAGGCGGGCCATCCACGAACTGCGCGGGGCCGGTTCTTCCAGCGCATACAGCGGTTCGGCCTGCGCGGCACTGGTAGGGGCCGTGAGGGGCGCAGCAGCCGGGGAGGCAGGGGCGGCGGCGGTCGGGATCGCAGCCGGCGCGGCCGGCGGCACTTCGGGAGTGACGGGTTTTTTCTTGAAGAAACTAAACATGGATGTGTGATTGAGGGCGCTTCAAGCAGATGGCCGGCAGCGCCGGTCACGAAAGATGGTCGCTATTCTACCAGAGCGGGACGGCGCCGCCCGTCTTTGCTCCCGATTTGGCAACGTTGCGTGCGCTGGGGTCAGGCAGGCACGGCGGCGGCGGCACGCCGCACGCGCCAGTCACGGATGGCGCGGCCGATCTCATGCAATTCCAGTACCTGCATGAATTTCGGGTTGCGGCGCTTGAGTGCGGCGCATCCGCCGCCGGCCCAGATCAGACAGTTGTCGGGCAGGCGCGCGCGCAATTCGGCCAGCGCATCGAGCGCCAGCCGTGGATTGGTGGAGGCTGAAAAAGACAGGGCCACGATGTCCACCTGCTGGGCCCGTGCCGCATCTTCAATATCGCCCAGCGGCGTCTGCACGCCCAGCGAGATGCAGTGGGCGCCTTCGCCGACGCACATGGCTTCGGCCATCAGCAAGCCCAGACCGTGGCGTTCCTGCGGCAGCGTGGTCAGCAGAATACGTGGTGCGCCATTGCTGCTGGCATTGGCTTGCGGCACCGAGAAGATCGCGCTGCGCATCACCATCGTTACCGATTCGGTGTACAAATGCTCCTCGAACACGGCCAGCTGGCCGCTGGCCCAGGCTTCGCCGACCAGCGCCGTCAGCGGTGCCACCAGGTCGATAACGAAACTCTTCAGGCCCATCACCAGCAGTGCCTGCGACAGGCGCCGGCGCAACACTTCCATCTCGTGGGTCTTGCACAGGTCGAGGTAGATTTGCATGTCCGGGTGGGCGGCTGCCGCGCTGTTGCCGCCGGCAGCTTTACCGACCAGTAACTGCAATTCGCTGGCGGGCAGTTGCACTACTTTGCCGGGGCGGTAGCCGAGATCGATCAGGCGCTTCACCAGCCGCAGTTTCTGCACCTGTTCTGGCGGGTACAGGCGTTCGCCGTTCGGATCACGGGTGGGCTGCGGGAAGTCGTAGCGGCGTTCCCAGACTCGCAAGGTTTCCTTGGCCACGCCAGTGTCGCGCTCTACATCGCTGATCGTGCTGGATAAAGTCAAGGAATGGGCGGTAGTTTTCATCGGATTTTGCATTCCCGCAAAGAAGGAACGCGGTGGGTGCACAAGGTTTGGGTGCCGGGTGTCGCACTAGGGGTTTCCCTATGATACGACCTGCATTCTACCCCCGTTTTGCCCGAGTAAGCGACACGCTAGTGGTGGGGCGTTGGACCCCTGTCAGGTCCGGGGTCTGCTTGTCCATGACACAGTGTTGACACGAGGAACTATTACCTTGAATCCCGCTTGCACTTGTAGTTTGCCTTGGACAAAAAAAACTGAATTGAGGTAAAAATAATCAATCTAGTTGTTGTAATAGTGATGGTGAATGGCCAGACTCAGGCCAGCCACGTCAGGAATGCCCGGCTCAAGGGGACGGTCAGCGCCGCCAGCAGGGTTTGCAGCGTGATCAGGGCCGCCATCAGGCGGGCGTCGCCGCCCAGCTGGCGCGCCATGATGTAGGCGTTCGGTGCGGTCGGCAAGGCACAATAAAAGCAGGCGGCTAGCGTGACCGGGGCGGAGACCTGGAACAGCAGGCAGACCTTGGCTGCCAGCAGCGGCATGATGAGCAGTTTGAGCAGCGAGCTGAACCCGAGCGCGACGGGCCGCAAACCCTGCAGGGAAAACACCAGGCCACTGCCCACGCATAGCAGGCCCAGGCACAAGGCTGCACGGCCGAGGATGTCGAGGGTGTTCATCAGCGGTGCTGGCAGCACCAGTCCGGACAGACTGAACAGCACGCCGCCCAGCGTCGACAGGATGATGGGATTGCGCACCAGCGTGCGCCCGACCTGAGCGAAATCGGTACGGCGCCCGCTCCACCATGACAGTGCCAGGATGGAGGCGACATTCACCACGGGCAGGCACAGCGCCAGCGCCAGCATCACCAGCGCAGCGGCCTTGGCGTCGAAGTACAGGGCCGAGACGGCGATGCCGAAATACGTATTCGGCCGCATCGCCCCTTGCAGCACCGAGGAGCGGGCGGAGTCGGGCAGCTGGCGTGTGCAGAGCAGGCCCAGCAGCGTGAGACCGACCACCAGCGCGGTTGGTAGCAGCGTCGCCAGCGCCAGTTCGCCGACCTGGCCGGAATGGAAGCTGAGGCGTGCCGTGCCGGAAAACAGCAGCGCCGGGAAGGCTATGTTGTAGGAAAACTTTTCGATGGATGGAAAGAAATCCTCTGGCAGCCATTCGTAGTTACGGATGGCGACGCCGAGCAGGATGATCAAAAACACCGGGAGGATGGACGCAAGCATGGGGGCAAATGATACGCCAGCCCTAGGCGCCGTGCTGCCCAATCGCAAGTTTGTGTCGGAACCTGTCTTTTGGTCTATTTGTTTTGCTACCAAAACGTCTTAAATTGTATGTAACAAGTAGTCTTCATTACGAATCTGTCGTAGCGGCCACTACGTAGTTTTTTGCATAAAAATGAGCGGATTGGTCTTTCTTTTCCAGAATTTTTTAACCCAGCCCGCTATGGGGGCGGCGCTATCAGTCCCAAGCGCAGCGGTGCAGGACGCAGGCGGTGGCAGGCAACGGAGAAACTTGCTTTGCGGTATCATGTTGCCTTATGGAAATTACAAATAAATGGTCGTGGTGATAAAACTCACGCGACTTTTTGCAAGGGAAGAAGAAACATGAATTGGCTGTATGAACGCACACTGGCGACCAAACTGGGTCTCGCATTTACTGCCGTATTGCTGCTGACAGCAGCGGTCGGCGCATTCTCGATCACCCAGCTGGCACAGGTGAACAGCACGGCCGGCGCGCTGTCGGAGCGCTGGATGCCTAGCATGCGGGTGGTGCAGGACCTGAAATCGCAGATTGCCCGGGTCCGTACCCGCGAATTCCAGTACATCATCTCCAGCGAGGCGGCGGAGATGGACAAGTACGACAAGGTGATCGCCAATGACCTGGTCGACCTGGCCAAGATGCAGACCGAGTATGTGGCGCTGTTGCAGGACGCCGTAGATAAGGCGCTGTAGGGTGATTTTCTAGCGTTGTGGGAGCGCTATATGGCCGAGGACGCCAAGATCCGGGCCGCGATGCGGGCCGGCGATGATGGCGCCGCCAAGCGCCTGATCCGCGGCGAATCGAATAAGCTGATCGTGCAACTGCGGGGCCAGATCGACAAGCTGGTCGCGCTGTACGGTGAGGGCGGTACCGCTGCGGCGCGCCATGGCGCCGAAACCTATGCGGCGGCCCGTTTGTGGATCATCAGCCTGGTGGTGGGCAGCATTGTGCTGGGCGCGCTGGGGGCCTGGAGCATCACCGGTTGGCTGACCCGGCGCCTTGGCGGCGAGCCGGCATACGCGGTGGAGATCGCCGGCCGCATCGCCGCCGGTGAATTGTCGGTGCAGGTCGAGACCAGCGTGGATGACCGCAGTAGCCTGCTGTTTGCGATGAAATCCATGCGCGACAGTCTGGCCGCCATCGTCAGCGAAGTGCGCGACGGCACGGATACCATCGCCAGCGCAGCCGACCAGATCGCCGCTGGCAACCTCGATTTGTCGGCCCGAACCGAGCAGCAAGCCAGTTCGCTGGAAGAAACGGCGGCCTCGATGGAGGAGCTGACGGCGGCCGTGCGGCAGAATTCAGCCAGCGCGAGCGAGGCTAACCAGCTGGCGCTGAACGCCTCCGGCGTCGCCCAGCAGGGCGGTCAAGTGGTGGCGCAGGTGGTCAACACCATGGGTAACATCCATGCGTCGGCGCGCCAGATTGCCGACATCATTGGCGTCATCGATGCGATTGCGTTCCAGACCAACATCCTGGCGCTGAATGCCGCCGTAGAGGCGGCCCGCGCCGGTGAGCAGGGGCGTGGTTTCGCCGTGGTGGCGACCGAAGTGCGCAATCTGGCGCAGCGTTCGGCGTCGGCGGCCAAGGAAATCAAGGAGTTGATTAGCAATTCCGTCAACCAGGTCGATGCCGGCAGCAAGCTCGTCGAGCAGGCCGGCGCGACGATGCAACAGGTCGTCAGCAGCGTCAAACGGGTCACCGACATCATGGGTGAGATCAGCAGCGCCGGTCAGCAGCAGCGCGCCGGCATCGAGCAGGTCAACCAGGCGATTGCCGGCATGGACGCCGTGACACAGCAAAATGCAGCCCTGGTCGAACAGGCAACGGCCGCGTCCGCCAGTTTGCAACAACGGGCGTCGGCGCTGGCGCAACTGGTGAGTGTGTTCCGGGTCCGGCCTGATGAAGGTATGCACCAAAATAGTGCATTGTTTAGCGTGTCCGGGTCAGCAATGGTTGCCGCGCCGACACACCGCCCGCGCGCCCGCCACCTGCGCGCTTGAGGTGAATTGGATTCATGCAGCCGAGTCGGGGCAGGGTTACGATCGACCCATGGCATTTGCCGCTGGTCAATAGCGCTGGCGATAAAAACCGCTAAATGTCGCTTTATTGCAACAGGTAGCAAATTCTTACAATTCGCTGCTGCGACGCAGCAAGCAACTGCTTGAATTTTTTTTATTCCGCAGATAAGGCGCTGTTGCAGGGAGTACGGCGCTGAAATGGCCAAATTCGCGCCCTCTGACAGCCAAACAAAGTGCGGGGTTGTAAGCTTATTACCATTCCGTCCGAGGCAAGCTAGCTCAGCTTCAGTATAAAATACCGACAGAAATAGCAATGTGGCTATTTTTACTTGGTCCGACCACGATGTGGTTTCTCCTGCATCGATCGTTGCATGGACTTTGCGGCGGCCCCCAAAAAGGACGCCGTACCATGATCATCGTGCGGATTATTCATGAGCTAGTTGGCAGTGTCAGCAAGAAATATTGCGATGCGGTAAAATGCTACGGCAACAACATCCGGCGCTGGTGCAAAAACAGCGGCCCCATGCACCATGGTGGGGCACGTGCAGACTTTTGCACTTGCCGGATAGTTCAACCGTCAGTATAGTGCCGCCTCCGGTGGCCATAGGCCCCGCGATAAAGCCGGCATCGATTAAATCGGCCGCACTAAAAGTGAACGCGTCCAGCTCGACCGGACCGCACAGAGGCATAGGGGACTTGCCCTCACGTATAAAGAATGTGGCGCAGACACAGGCGCCATCAAGCACCGTATTTAAGCCGTCGCACTAGCTTTACCTTTATAAGCAACACAAACAGAAGGAAACACGCAATGAAAAAATCTCTCCTCTCCATCGCCATCCTGGGCGCCCTGAGCAACGTCGCTTTCGCACAATCGAACGTCACCATCTACGGTATCGTTGATGCCGGTATCGTGTCTGAGCGTGGCGGCATCGCCGGCACCGCTACCAAGCTGACCAGCGGCGTCGCTTCGGCTTCGCGCATTGGCTTCAAAGGTACGGAAGATCTGGGTGGCGGTCTGAGCGCCATCTTCGTGGCAGAAACCGGTTTCCGCGCTGACACCGGCGCCCTGGACAACAACAACAGCGCACTGTTCAACCGTCAATCGTACGTCGGTCTGTCGTCGAAAGAAGCCGGCACCCTGACCCTGGGTCGTCAGTACACCCCGTACTACGAAACCCTGCGCGACGTGGCTGACCCGTTCGCCATGGGCTACGCTGGTACCGCGAAAAACCTGTTCCCAACCGCTGGCGACCAGACCCGCACCAGCAACTCGGTTGTGTACCAGACTCCAGTGTACGAAGGCTTCAAGGGTGAAGTTGCTTACACCCTGGGCGAGCAAGCTGGCAATGCCACCACCGGCCGCGAATACGGCGCGTTCATCAACTACACCAATGGTCCTCTGACCGCCCGTGTAGCGTACAACGCCCGCAACAACGACACCGCAACCGTCACCACCAACGGCATGGGCCACAACACCCTGCTGGCAGTGAACTATGACTTCGCGATTGCCAAAGCGTTCTTCGCCTACGGCAAAGACAAGGGCATGAACAGCGCCGTTCTGGCCAACAGCACCGGCTTCAGCACCGCTGCCGTACCAGCATCGACCGACAGCACCGACCTGCTGCTGGGCGCCACCATCCCAGTCACCGGCACCCAAGGTACCGTGATGGCATCGTACATCCGCAAGGATGACAAAAACGTCGCCAACCGTGACGCTGACCAGTGGGCTGTGGGTTACTCGTACGCGCTGTCGAAGCGTACCAGCACCTACATCGCTTACGCAAAAATCAAGAACAAAAACGGCGCGAGCTACACTGTTGGTAACAACAGCGAAGCCGGCACCGGTGACAAGGCCTTCAATCTGGGCCTGAAGCACTCGTTCTAATGTTGGCTGAGCCGGCTCGTCCGGCTGAGTTGATGTGATTCAAGGGCTGCGCTTGCGCAGCCCTTGTGCGTTTACCCGATTAAAATGACGGATTCTCCGTTCAGGACCGCTACGATGCTCCCTTCCCGCACTTCCGGCCGCGCCGCGCTGGCTTTGATGATCTTGCTGGCGTCCTGCGCCGCGCTGGCCGCGCCCAAGGCCGCCAGCCGCGCTGCGCGCGCGCCGGCCAGCCTGCCACGCTATGGCATGCTGGTGTTTTCGGATCTGTGCCTGACGCCGGATGGCAGTGAATATGGCGGCCAGCGCATCACGCTGCAACGCTTCCATGAAGTCGACACGGTGCTGTATGAATACACGGCGGGTGGCCTGAGCTGGCCGCTGGTGGCCAGCGACGTGACCTTCGACCCGCGCGGACGCCAGTTCTATTTCACGGTCCAGCTGCCGGATGACGAAGAACGCACCGTCAACGGCAAGCTCAGCGTGGACGGCAAAGCGCTGCTGCTCGATGGCGGCTATTGCGAAGACCAGTCGGTGCCGATGCTGCTGCCGCTGGTGACCGATTTCAGCCGCAAGGCGCGGGCCTGCCCCAGCTGCCCAGCACCCAAAAAGAAAACGGCCCCGGCACAGGATGCCGAGGCCGTCGAGAAAACCGACGTCTGAGTCGTGACCGTCTTATTTGGCGGCCTGCGCTGACAGCGCGTTGTTGCGGATGGTGTCCAGTGTTGCGCCCGGCGTGATCAGGTTGCCGTCATAGCGCAGCTCGATCAGTGCCGGCAGCGACTGGCTGTTGGCGTGCGCCAGCGCGCGCTCCAGCGCCGGGCCGAATTGCGCCGTCGTCGTCACCACCTCGCCGTGTGCGCCATAGGCCACGGCCAGTGCCGCAAAGTCCGGATTGGCCAGCTCGGTGCCCGACACCCGGCCCGGATAATCGCGTTCCTGATGCATGCGGATGGTGCCGAACATGCCGTTATTGAACACAATGATGACCACGCCTGCCTTGTATTGCACGGCGGTGGCCAGCTCCTGCCCGTTCATCATGTACTCGCCGTCGCCGGCGAAGGTAATCACGGTGCG
>JBGSBQ010000076.1:0-10867 GCA_041730475.1 Sphingomonadaceae bacterium | reverse complement strand
CCGGCCCGTATCCAAGCCGCGGAGGCGATCCTGCGGCAGATCGCGGCGGCACCGGCACGCTGAAATAAGCGGTTGTCGCGGCGTTCAAACGCGGCGTATAATCGGCCCGCTACCGCAAGGTGGCACACGCTAGGGGTCCTGCACATTGCAATGCGATGTGCGGGTGAGAAATACCCTCCGAACCTGATCTGGATAATGCCAGCGAAGGGAAGCACAGGATAGCGCCGCGCCCTCCGTTCCGGAGGCGGGGTGCGCTCCGTCTCCTTTGCTGGCTCCTGTAGCCAACCAAGGAGCCACATGAACGCCAACCCGAAATTCCTGTCCGCCACGGCCCAAGTGGATGCGGCAGCAATCGCACCTTTCCCCAATTCCCGCAAGGTCTACATTGAAGGCAGCCGGCCTGACATCCGCGTGCCGATGCGCGCAATCAGTCAGGCCGATACACCCGCTTCCTTCGGCGTCGAAGCCAATCCGCCCGTGTATGTCTACGATACCTCCGGCCCGTATACCGACCCGGAAGCGGTGATCGATATCCGTTCCGGTCTGGCCGCGACGCCGCGCCTGCCGTGGATACTGGAGCGCGACGATACCGAACAGCTGGACGGCCCCAGCTCCACCTTCGGCCAGCAGCGGCTGGCCGATCCGGCACTGGCCGCGCTGCGCTTCAAGCTGCAGCGCCAGCCGCGCCGCGCCAAGCCCGGACGCAATGTCACGCAGCTGCACTATGCGCGTCAGGGCATCATCACGCCCGAGATGGAGTTCGTCGCGATCCGCGAAAACCTGCGCCGCAAGGAGTATCTGGCGCAGTTAGAACAGGCCGGGCCGCAGGGCCAGCGGCTGGCTGCGCTGATGGGGCGTCAGCATCCGGGACAGGCCTTTGGCGCCAGCATCCCGGCCGAGATCACGCCGGCCTTCGTGCGTGATGAAATCGCCCGGGGCCGCGCCATAATCCCCGCCAATATCAACCACCCGGAAGTGGAACCGATGATCATCGGCCGCAATTTCCTCGTCAAGATCAACGCCAACATCGGCAATTCCGCCGTCACCTCGTCGATCGGCGAGGAAGTCGAGAAGATGACGTGGGCGATCCGCTGGGGCGGCGACAATGTCATGGACCTGTCGACCGGCAAGCATATCCACGAAACGCGCGAATGGATCATCCGTAACAGCCCGGTCCCGATCGGCACGGTGCCGCTGTATCAGGCGCTGGAAAAGGTCAACGGCAAGGCCGAGGACCTGAGCTGGGAACTGTTCCGCGACACGCTGATTGAACAGGCGGAGCAGGGCGTCGACTACTTCACCATCCACGCCGGCGTGCGCCTGCGCTATGTGCCGCTGACGGCCAATCGCCTGACCGGCATCGTCTCGCGCGGCGGCTCCATCATGGCCAAATGGTGTCTGGCCCACCATCAGGAATCGTTCCTGTACACCCACTTCGAGGACATCTGCGCCATCATGAAAGCTTATGACGTGGCGTTCTCGCTGGGCGATGGCCTGCGTCCCGGTGCGGTCTACGATGCCAACGAGGCGGCCCAGCTGGGCGAGCTGGAAACGCTGGGCGAACTGACCCAGATCGCATGGCGCCACGACGTGCAGGTGATGGTCGAGGGGCCTGGCCACGTGCCGCTGCAGCTGATCAAGGAAAACATGGAGTTGCAGCTGCAGCACTGCCATGAAGCGCCGTTTTACACGCTGGGACCGCTGACTACCGACATCGCACCCGGCTATGACCACATCACGTCCGGCATCGGCGCCGCGCTGATTGGCTGGTATGGCACTGCCATGCTGTGCTACGTGACGCCGAAAGAGCATCTGGGGCTGCCGGACAAAAACGACGTCAAGGACGGCATCATCACCTATAAGATCGCGGCCCATGCGGCCGATCTGGCCAAGGGCCATCCGGGCGCACAGATCCGCGATAACGCGCTGTCCAAGGCGCGCTTTGAATTCCGCTGGGATGACCAGTTCAACCTCGGGCTCGACCCGGACAAGGCGCGCGCCTTCCACGACGCCACCTTGCCCAAGGACTCGGCCAAGGTGGCCCACTTCTGCTCCATGTGCGGGCCGCATTTCTGCTCGATGAAGATTACGCAGGAAGTGCGTGACTACGCGGCGCAGGGCCTGCAGCAGAAAGCCATCGAGTTCGTGCGTCAGGGCGCCGAGCTGTATCGCAAGCTGTGAGGCCGGCATGATCGAGATCGAACTCAATGGCGCGCCGCACCGGGCCCCGGCGCAGCAGACGCTGGCCGCGCTGGTCGCGGCGCTGGCGCTCGGCGAACAGGCGCTGGCGCTGGCCGTCAACCGGTGCGTGGTGCCGCGCCAGCAATGGCCGCAGCACACGCTGCAGCCGGGCGACCAGATCGACATCGTGCGCGCCATCGGCGGCGGCTAATTTTTTATTCAAGGACATTCCCATGCAAACGACGACTCCCGACCTGCTGACCATCGCCGGCCGCACCTATCAATCGCGGCTGCTGGTGGGCAGCGGCAAATACCAGGACCTGGCGCAGACCCGCGCCGCCACCGATGCGGCGGGCGCCGAGATCATCACGGTGGCGATCCGGCGCGTCAACCTTGGACAGGACCCGGGCGCGCCCAGCCTGCTCGACGTGCTGCCGCCGGACCAGTACACCATCCTGCCGAATACGGCCGGCTGCTACACCGCCAAGGACGCCATCTACACGCTGCAGATGGCGCGCGAACTGTTGAACGGCCACCGGCTGGTCAAGCTGGAAGTGCTGGGCGACGAGCGCACGCTGTTCCCGCACATGCCGGAAACGCTGGTGGCCGCCGCCGCGCTGGTGCGCGATGGCTTCGACGTCATGGTGTATTGCAGTGACGATCCGATCCAGGCCCGTATCCTGCAGGAGCTCGGCTGTGTGGCCGTGATGCCGCTGGCATCGCTGATCGGCTCCGGCATGGGCATTTTGAATCCGTGGAACCTGTCGCTGATCATCGAACAGGCCACGGTACCGGTGCTGGTCGATGCCGGCGTCGGCACCGCCTCGGACGCGGCGATTGCCATGGAGCTGGGCTGCGATGGGGTGCTGATGAACAGCGCCATTGCCGGCGCGCGCGACCCGGTGCAGATGGCGCATGCGATGAAGCTGGGCGTGCAGGCCGGGCGCGCCGCCTATCTGGCCGGCCGCATCCCGCGCCGCTTTGCCGCCGCGCCGTCGTCACCCATGGCCGGACGGCTGGCATGACGCCGCCACGCCGGCGCACGGTGCTGGTGTTCGCCGGCGTCGACCCATCGGGGGGCGCTGGCATCGGCGCCGACCTGCACAGCATCGCCGCGCTGGGCGCGCATGCGCTGACCGTGGTCACGGCGTTGACGGTGCAGGATCATCAGCGCGCCTATGCGGTGCAGCCGGTGGCGCCGGACTTCGTGCAGCAGCAGGCGCAGGCGCTGATCGCCAGCATTGCGATCGACGCCGTCAAGATCGGCATCCCCGGCAGCGCCGCCAATGCCCGCGCCATCGCCCGCATCATCACGGCGTTACGGGCGCGCCAGCCGACGCTGCCGGTGGTGCTGGACCCGGTGCTGGCCAGCGGCCATGGCGACACCCTCAGCGTCGATGACGCCGTGGCCGCGCTGGCGCCGCTGCTGCCGCTGGTCACGCTGCTGACGCCGAACGGCCCCGAAGCGCAGGCACTCAGTGCCCGCTATCGCCGCGCCGCCAGCGCCGCTGCACCGGCCGCCGACGCCCACGCCGCACCGGTCGCCGACGCCCATGCCGCACCGGCCGCCGACGCGCACGCCGGCGCTGCCGGCGGCATGCAAGTGCCGGCTGCAGACGCGGCGCCAGCCGTCGCTGCGCTCGCTGCTGCGCTGCAGGACGCGGGCTGCCAGCATGTGTTGCTTACCGGTGGCCACGGCGACGGCCCCGAGGTCATCAACCACTGGTTTGGCCCGGGCGCCGGCGCCACTGGAGGCCGGCGCTGGCACTGGCCGCGCCTGCCCGGCACTTACCATGGCAGCGGCTGCACGCTGGCCGCCGCCTGCGCCGCGTTGCTGGCACAACAGCGCCCGCTGGCTGCCGCCCTCGAGCAAGCGCAAGCCTATTGCCACGCCACACTGCGCGCCGCCTACGCGATCGGCCCCGGCCAGCGCATCCCCTGCCGCTAAGGCAGCATCCCTCTCCTGACGAAAGCTCCCCATGCAAGGACTCTATCTGGTAACCCCCGACTGGGACGACAGCGACCGCCTGCTGGCCGTCAGCGCCGCCGCGCTGGCAGCCGGCGGGCGCGCCATCGCCGCGCTGCAATACCGCCACAAGACGGCGCCGCCGGCGCAGCAGCTGGCGCAGGCGCACGCGCTGCAGCAGTTGTGCCGTCAGCACCGCGTGCCATTCCTGATCAACGATCACGTGGACCTGTGCCGCCAGCTGGGCGCCGACGGCGTCCACCTGGGCGGCACCGACGCCGCCGTGGCGTCGGCGCGCGCCGCGCTCGGCCCGCACGCCATCATCGGCGCCTCCTGCTACGGCGCGCTGGCGCTGGCACAGGCGGCCGCCACGGCCGGTGCCAGCTACGTCGCCTTTGGCGGCTTCTACCCGTCCCGGGTGAAGCGTTACCCGGTCAGCACCGCGCCCGCGCTGCTGGCACAGGCGCGCGCCACGCTGGACCTGCCCTGCGTAGTGATCGGCGGCATGACGGCGGACAACGTGGCGCCGCTGCTGGCGCAAGGCGCCCAGATGGTGGCTGTGATCAGCAGCGTGTACCAGGCCGCCGACCCGGGCGCGGCCGTGCGCGCCTTGCTGGCCGCCATGCCAGGCTTGCGCGGCGGGGCCGATTCCGCCTTATAATGCAATCGTTAGCAATAGCCTAAGGTTGCACCATGACAGTTACGCCCAGCCCCAAGCGCCAGATCCTGATCGTCGACGACGACCAACTGCTGCTCGACTTTATCGGCGAAGTGTTGCGCCACGCAGGCTATGACACGGTGCAGGCGGCCTCGGCCGAGCAAGCCTTGCAAGCGATTGCCCTCCGCGAGCCCGATCTGGCCTTGCTCGACATCCACATGCCGGGCATGAACGGGCTCGAGCTGGCCAAGCAGCTGCACGCGACGACGTCGGTGCCGTTCATGTTCCTGTCCGGCCGCGGCGACGCCGACGCCGGCAAGCAGGCCGCCTCGTATGGCGCGGTCGGCTTCGTCGTCAAGCCGGTCGACGAAAAACACCTGATGCCAGCCTTCACGGCGGGGCTGGCGCGGGCCGACGAGATCCGCCAGCTGCGGCGCACCGAACTGAACCTCAATGCCGCACTGGCGGCCGGGCGCGAAACCAGCCTGGCCGTGGGTCTGCTGATGTGCAAATTCCAGACCGACCGCAACACCGCGTTCGAAGTGCTGCGCGACCATGCGCGCTCGAACCGGCGCAAGGTCAACGAAGTGGCCGACCAATTGCTGGCGGCCGAAGAAACCTTGAACAGTTTGCATGCCGCCTTCAGCCACCGTCTGAAAAAGTAAACAGCGGCGCCGTTTTTGCGGCCCCGACCCCGGTGCGCGCCGTGCCGGCCGGGGTTTTTGTTGTACACTGTTAATACTTATTCGCAGCCGGCCGCCATCCCGCCCACGCTGCTCCCGCCTGACGTTCGCCCGGCTGCCCGCGAACGTGGAAATCCCTCGGCCCAGCTCCGCCGACTGCACGCTCTGCGTGCCGCCCTGTACCACTCGGCCCGAGTGGGGAGACTGCCATGACCCCGACCCTGATTGCGGCGCGCCCGGACGCGCCCGAGTTGCACGAGCTATTGACGCTGCTGGACGACGAGCCGGGCCCGCCGCGCGTGGCGCCGCGCGTGCTGCACGTCGACGGCGACCCTGACGCCGCGCTGGTGCTAACGATGCTGCTGGTCCCGGAGACCGAAGTGACCCATGTCGCCACGCTGGGCGAGGCGCTGCAGACGCTGCGCCAGCACGCCTATGCGCTGGTGGTCCTGGACCCAGACCTGCCGGACGGCGACGGCGCCAGCCTGTTGGCAGCGTTACAGGCGGCCGGCCTGACGACGCCGGTGTTGCTATACTCCGCGCGCCAGCCGCAGCCGGCGCAACAGGCCGCCGCCTTCCTGCCCAAGCCGTGGACCTCGCCGCGCCAGCTATGGCGCACCGTCGCCGATCTGCTCGGCCTGCCCAACCCGGGGTCAGGTCTGCCAATCGCTCAGAAAATGCCCGGGTGAAACCAGCGAACCGAAAAACGGGCATAGACCGTGATGCCGTTAATAATGCCGTTAAGTTAGCGTGCCGTAGCGTGCGCTTGCACCCCAAGACAAGACCTGGGGTCAGACCCGTCGGGTCTGACCCATGCTTTGCGTCGGTGGGTTTTGCCAGCAGGTCTGCGCCTTCACTTCACGGGATTCGGCATAGACCGCGTTTTTCGGACGACCGATGTTAGGGGCCGGTGGCCGGTATAATCACGGGATGCACAATCTTCTCCATAATCTGAACGACGAACAACTCGCTGCCGTGACGCTGCCGGCCCAGAGTGCCTTGATCCTGGCGGGCGCTGGCTCCGGGAAAACCCGGGTGCTGACCACCCGTATCGCCTGGCTGATCCAAACCGGACAAGTGTCGCCGTCCGGCATCCTGGCGGTCACGTTTACCAACAAGGCGGCCAAGGAAATGCTGACGCGGCTGTCGGCGATGCTGCCGATCAATACGCGCGGCATGTGGATCGGCACCTTCCACGGCCTGTGCAACCGCCTGCTGCGCACCCATTACCGCGACGCCGCGCTGCCGCAGACGTTCCAGATTCTCGACTCGCAAGACCAGCTGTCGGCCATCAAACGGCTGCTGAAGGCGCACAACGTCGATGACGAGAAGTTCCCGGCCAAGGAGGTGATGTACTTCATCAATGGCGCCAAGGATCAGGGCCTGCGGGCCGACAAGATCGAACCCTACAACGCCGACGAGCGCAAGAAGGTCGAGCTGTACCAGCTGTACGACGAGCAATGCCAGCGCGAAGGCGTGGTCGATTTCGGCGAGCTGCTGCTGCGCACCTACGAGCTGCTCAGCCGTAACCAGCCGCTGCGCCAGCATTATCAGCAGCGCTTCCAGCACATTCTGGTCGACGAGTTCCAGGATACCAATGACTTGCAGTACAAGTGGCTGAAGCTGCTGGCCGGCCACGGCGAGGGGCGCGGCGGCGTGCTGTTTGCCGTCGGCGACGATGACCAGAGCATTTACGCGTTCCGCGGCGCCAACGTGGGCAATATGAGCGCCTTCGAGCGCGAATTCCAGGTTAAGAATTTGATCAAGCTGGAGCAGAACTACCGCTCGCATGGCCACATCCTCGATGCGGCCAATGTACTGATTGCCAACAACAGCAAGCGGCTGGGCAAGAATTTGCGCACCGATGCCGGCCACGGCGAGCCGGTGCGCGTGTACGAGGCCAGCTCCGACCTGGCCGAAGCGCAGTGGATCATCGAAGAGACCAAGCACCTGATCGCCGACGGCGCCGCGCGCAGCGAGATCGCGGTGCTGTACCGTTCGAACGCACAGTCGCGCGTGATCGAGCATGCGCTGTTCTCGGCCGGGATACCCTACCATGTGTATGGCGGCCTGCGCTACTTCCAGCGTGCCGAGGTCAAGCACGCGATCGCGTATCTGCAACTGATGGACAATCCGCACAATGATTCGGCCTTCCTGCGGGTGGTGAATTTCCCGACGCGCGGCATCGGGCTGCGCTCGATCGAAGCGCTGCAGGCGGCGGCGGACCAGCAGCGTATATCGCTGTATGCGGCGGTGCCGTATGTAGCGGGCAAGGCCGGTTCTGCGCTGGGCGGTTTCGTGCGCCTGATCGAAGGGGCGCGCTTCGAGACCCAGCAAATGGCCTTGCCGGAGCTGGTGCGGGTGGTGCTGGAGGCGAGCGGCCTGCTGACGCACTACCAGGCCGAGAAAGAAGGCGCGGACCGGATCGAGAATCTGGAGCAGATGGTCAGTGCGGCGACCCAGTTCGTGTCGGAAGAGGGCTTTGGCCAGGGCGCACCGGCGCATCTGGGCCCGGCGGCGCAAGCCCAGGCCGGCGCGCCGCTGGTCAATGAAGACGGGATCGAGATTTACGATGCCGACGCGGCGCTGCCGACGGTGATGTCGCCGCTGTCGGCGTTCCTGTCGCATGCGTCGCTGGAGGCGGGCGACAACCAGGCCACGGCCGGGCAGCAAGCGGTACAGATGATGACGGTGCACTCGGCCAAGGGGCTGGAGTTCAACAATGTCTTCATCACCGGGCTGGAAGAGGGCTTGTTCCCGCACGAGAGCAGCTCGCGCGAGCACGATGGCGTGGAAGAGGAGCGGCGCCTGATGTATGTGGCGATCACGCGCGCGCGCCAGCGGCTGTATATGTGCTTTGCGCAGACCCGCATGCTGCATGGTCAGACCCGCTACAACATGAAGTCGCGCTTCTTTGATGAACTGCCGGAGGAGGCGCTGAAGTGGCTGTCACCGAAGGTGCAGTCGCACTGGTCGGGCCACCGGAAAAGTGCGTGGGACGAGGCGGTGCCGCTGGTGGGCTCGGACAATGCGATCGCGCAGAAGATGGTGCAGAAGTCCGGCACGCCGGGCTGGCGCATCGGCGAGTCGGTTGCGCATGGCAAGTTCGGCGAAGGCGTGATCGTGAATATTGAAGGCAGCGGCGGCAATGCACGGGCCCAGATCAACTTCGGCAGTCATGGCATGAAGGTGCTCGACCTGAGCGTGGCCAAGCTGGAGCGGCTGGGGCGCTGAGCCCAACCCGACGGCGTAACCCTGGGGTCAGACGGGGACGCCGAGTCCTGGCGGGACTCGGCTTCCCCGTCTGACCCCCGCTTCTGGTCTGGGGGTACAACAACGCCATTGGCGCGATTCAGCTGGCGGCTGCGGGCACCGCGGGCGCTGGCGGCTGGCCGAAGATGCGGCAGTAGCTGGCGTACAGCATGCAGTGCACCAGAATCACCAGCAGGAAAAACACGGTGAAGATCGCGGTCGCTTCCAGCGCGACCGAGTCGAACAGCAGGACCGGAATCGTGATGCCAACCTGGTGCAGCGCGAACAGCGTGACGCCGCCCGCGATAAAGGCCCAGAACGAGCGCAGCACGGCGTAGGCGCTGAAGAACAGGGCCTTGCCGATCGTCTGGTGCTGCCAATAAATCAGCGGCGCGGCCAGGCAGGTCAGCAGCCACATCACCAGATAGATGCCGACCGCCGTCAGGATCGCGCCGCGCGACCCTTCCAGCAGCTTTTCATCCATCGGGATCTGGCGCATCACCATCTGCACGAACACGCCGTCATCCATCCACGACAGCACGCCCAGCGCGAGCAGCCAGACAAAAATATACAGCACCCCGAGCAGCATCAGCGGCGCGCGGGCCGGCTTGCGAAAGCCGACGAAGATCAGGCCGGGCAGCGGCCGGCGCCCCTGGTCGATCTCGGCGCAGGCCTGCAGCAGCGCCACCGAGAACAGCGGCGTCAGCAAGGTCGGCATCAAGGGCCCCAGCAGCGGGATGATCAGGGCCGCGATCGACAGGAAGATGCTGCTGAACAGCAGGGCCAGTAATGCGCCCGGCTGCTGGCGGAACAAGTTGAAGCCTTGCCGCACCCACAGGATGCCGGTACGGGCAGGCAGTTTTTCTAACATCAGTACAGCTCCGGTGCCGGCGTAGCGATGCGCTCACGCAGGATGCGTTCAAAATGGGTGGGGTCGTGCGGGGTCAGCATTTCGGCCGCGCGCGGCTGGTAAAAATCGTACAGGCGCGACAGCCAGAAGCGCAGCGCCGCCGCGCGCAGCGCCGGTTGCCACGCGCTCTGCTCGGCCGGCGTAAACGGCCGCACCGCATGGTAAGCGTCCAGCAGCGCACGCACGCGGGCCACATCGAGCACGCCGGTATCGAGGTCGATGCACCAGTCATTGACGGTGACGGCGACATCGAACAGCCAGGTGTCGACGCCGGCGAAATAAAAGTCGAAGAAGCCGGTCAGGCGCTCACCGTCGAACATCACATTGTTGCGGAACAGGTCAGCATGCACCGGGCCCCGTTGCAGCTGGGCGTAGGTGGCACAGGCGGCGAACGCCTCCTGGAAGTGCATTTCGGCGCGCAGCAGGTGGGCGTTGGCGTCGGACAGGAAGGGCAGCACTGTCGGCGTGGTGGCGTTCCACCAGTCGAGGCCGCGCAGATTCGGCTGCACCAGCGGATAGTCCTGACCGGCCAGATGCATGCGTGCCAGCATGGCGCCAACGGCGGCGCAATGCAGCGGCTGCGGGTCCATCTGCGACTGGCCTTCGAGCTTGCTGACGATGGCGGCCGGCTTGCCGTGCAGCGGTACCACCAGTTCGCCGTGCTCGGTGGCCATCGGCGCGGGTACCAGCACGCCGCGCTGGGCCAGGTGGTGCATCAGGTTCAGGTAAAACGGCAGCTGCGCGAACGTCAGGTTTTCAAAGATGGTCAGCACATATTGCTGCTGCGGCGGCGAGGCCGGCGCGGGGCGCTCGACCGTCAGGAAGAAGTTGCTGTTCTCGATACCGGAAGCGATGCCTTTGAGGGCGATCGGGGTGCCGAGCTTGAATTGCGGGATCCACTGGATGACATCGTCCAGGCTGACCGGGGTAAAAACTGCCATGGGAAGCGTGATGAGAATCGAAAAGGTTCAGGGGGCGCGCGCCGCCGGGCGGCGGCAACTGCAGGCCGCGGCAGACCGCGGCGCCGCACCCCCGCAGGGCCGGCCTATTTCTTGGCCGGAGGCGGTGCCGGGGCGTCGGCGCTAGCGTCGTCCTCGGCGGTCTTTTTCTTCTTCTTGCCGAGGTCAAATTCCATCACGGTCCATTGCGGACCACGATTGGCACTGCCGACGGCATCGCCCGGCAGCGCGCTGCCGGCCGGGGTATTGGGCTTCACC
>JBGSBQ010000075.1:0-10958 GCA_041730475.1 Sphingomonadaceae bacterium | reverse complement strand
TTTACCCGCGATGGTATTAAGAAAGCAGCCGGCGAGCGGCAACGGCACGATATCCTCGGCGGTGCCGGAAAAGCCGGAAATGAACTGGCTCGGGTGATCGCTGCTGAAGCTCAGCTGCTGCCACAGGTGGACATGGCCCGACAGCATGGTCTGTATCGTCGGCGGCACCAACTGCGGGTTCAGCGAGCCCCAGCTTTGCTGTAGGCCGAGATCGCCTTTCAGGATCACCGTGTTGCCCTGCTTGTCACGGTCGGCGCCCAGCCCCAGCAGCGGATGGTGGGTGACCCCCAGATTGTGCGGCGCGCGGGCGGCCAGCGCCGCCAGTGCGGTGTAGCTGGCGCGGTATTGATCGTAGCCCAGCGTGCCGGGCTGGAGGCCACGCCACGTGGTCGCGGCCGTGTCGATCACCAGTAACTGGGTGTCCGGCCCCAGCGGCACCGCATACGGTTCGCTGTAATTGCCGCGCGCATCGTCAGCGTCGGCATTGCAGTCGCGGCCCGGCTGCAGCGGCCGCGGGTCGAGGAAGCGCCACCAGCCCTGGCCAGCGCGGAAGCAGGCTTCATGGTTACCGCGCGCCATGACCCACGGCGCGGCGCGCAGCAGGGCCGCGCCCGGCGCAAAGAAATCGGCCTGCCAGGCATCCCAGCCATAACCCCACGGACTGCCGGCGCAGCCGGCATTGCCGTCCGGGCAGGGCGATTCGCGGTAATGGTAGTCGCCCACATGCAGCACCAGATCCGGCTGCCAGGCGGCGGCGCGGGCGGCGACCGTGGCGAACGGGAATTGCGCGACATCGTTGCAGGGCTGGTAGCTGTGGCTGTATTTCAGCAGGCGGCAACCGGTATCGCCGATCACCACGATGCGCTGCGGCGCCGCCTTCGGCAGTGGCAGCGGCTGGCCGGCCACGCTGGCGTGGCGGGTTGCCGCTGGCAGCGCCAGCTCGCAGCTGCGTAGCGGGAACTCGGCCGGTTTCGAGTCGGCCGGCGGATTGTTCGTGCTGCGCAGGGCAATCCGGGCCGGGCCGGCGCGCAACTGCATCGGCTGCAACTGGCCGTCGAGTTCCAGCGCCGGGCAGTCGGGCGCGTCGGTCAGCACCCGTGCCACCGCCGCCCCTTCCGGCCCCAGCACGACAAACGCGGCCAGTGGCGGCGGCGTCACGCTGGCGCAGGCGGCCAGCAGCAGGGGAACGAGGATCAGGGGCAGGGACGTCAGGCGCACAGTAACTCCAGCGAGGTAATCCCCTAATTTACCATGGGTGCTGGCGCGGCGCGATCAGTGCGACAATAGCGGCTATCCCGCTTCCCGTGCCCCGCCATGACCCCAGACCCTATTCACGCCGTACTGTTCGACCTTGACGATACCCTGTGGCCGATCGGCCCCGTGATCGTGGCGGCCGAGCAGAGCTGGCACGCGTGGCTGACGCAGCATGCACCGCAGGTAGCGCAGCAGTTTTCGATCGATGACTTGCGGCAGCGCCGGCTGGCACTGCTGGCCGAGCAACCCGAACTGGCGATCGACCTGGCCGCGCTGCGCCGTCGCGCGCTGCAGCATGCGTTTGCGCTGGCCGGAGCCGACCCGGTCCACATCGACGGCGCCATGCAGCACTTCCTGGCCGCGCGCAATGCCGTCACGCCGTATCCGGACGTGCTGCCGGCACTGGCCCGGCTACCGGCGCAACTGAAGCTGGGGGTGATCACGAATGGCAATGCCGACCTTGAAGTGATAGGCATGGGCCACCATTTCCATTACACGCTGTCGTCGGCCCAGTTCGGTAGCGCCAAGCCCGATCCGGCCATTTTCCTGCGTGCCTGTGCCGCGCTGGCAGTCGCGCCGCAGCATGCGGTGTACGTCGGCGACGACTTGCGGCTCGACGTGCAGGGCGCGCAGCAGGCCGGCTTGCGGGCCGTGTGGTTGAACCGGCACGGCAGCACGGCGCACCTGCAGGCGGGCATTGCGCCGGACGCCATCTGCAGCAGTCTGGATGATTTGCTCGACTGGCTGGCCCAGCAGTCACTTGCATGAGTCACTTGCATGACACCCACGCCAGCCCGGCTTGCGTGCATAATAAGCAGGTGACGTAACCGATGACCTTAGTTCGCAGAAGATTAGCTGAAGACCATGCAACTTGATACCCGTGCCCAAACCCTGCTCAAAGCCCTGGTGGAGCGCTATATTGCGGACGGCCAGCCGGTCGGCTCGCGCGCGCTGTCCAAGATTTCCGGGCTGGACCTGTCGCCGGCAACGATCCGCAACATCATGGCCGACCTGGAAGAACTGGGCTATGTTGCCAGTCCCCACACCTCGGCCGGCCGGGTGCCGACGCCGCGCGGCTACCGGATCTTTGTCGACACGCTGCTGACGGTGCAGCACCTCGATGAGAATTCGGTCGAATCGCGCATGCAGTTGCAGGCGCCGCAGCCACAGAAGATGATTGCCAACGCGGCCCAGATGCTGTCCTCGCTGTCGCAGTTTGCCGGTGTGGTACTCAGTCCGCGGCGCGAATCGGTGTTCCAGCAGATTGAATTCTTGCGTCTGGGCGAAAAGCGCATCCTGCTGGTGATCGTCGGCCCCACCGGTGATGTGCAGAACCGGCTGCTGCTGACCGATGTCGATTACACCCCGGCCCAGCTGGTCCAGTCGGCCAACTACATCAACCAGAACTACGGCGGGCTGGCGTTTGATCAAGTCCACGTGCGCATGCAGCACGAGCTGCGCCAGCTGCGCGACGACATGGGCCGGCTGATGCAGGCTGCGGTCGAAGCGGGCAGCGAAGCGATGGCCGACAGTTCCGACGACATGGTGATTGCGGGCGAGCGCAACCTGCTGTCGGTCAGCGATTTATCGTCCAACATGAGCTCCTTGCGGCAGATGTTCGACATGTTCGAGCAAAAGACCGGCCTGATGCAGCTGCTCGACGTCTCCAGCAAAGCCAGTGGCGTGCAGATCTTCATTGGTGGCGAATCGAGTCTGGTGCCGATGGACGAAATGAGCGTGGTGACGGCGCCGTACACGGCGAACGGCAAGATCGTCGGCACGCTGGGCGTGATCGGTCCCACGCGCATGGCCTACGAACGGGTGATCCCGATCGTCGATATCACCGCCAAGCTGCTCTCGAACGCCCTCAGCCACAATTGACACGAATGTCGTTCAGCTAACATGCCGCAGCGTGCGATTGCACCCCAAGGCAAGACCTGGGGTCAGACGGGGACGCCGAGTCCCGCCGGGTCTGACCCCGGCTTTCGTCGGTGGGGTTTGTCAGCCGACCTGCGCCTCAACTGCACTTAACTGAACAGCATTAGGGATCAGGCCGGTTTGTGGGGGCAGGCGGTCTTGGTGCAGTTGCCGTAGATGGCGAGGGCGTGTTCGGCGATGTTGAAGCCGCGTTCCAGCGCAATCACTTGCTGGCGCTGCTCGATCGCTTCGTCGAAGAATTCTTCGACCCGGCCGCAATCCAGACACACCAGATGGTCGTGGTGGGAACCTTCGTTGAGCTCGAAAATCGCCTTGCCCGTCTCGAAATGGTTGCGGTTGAGCAAGCCGGCTTGCTCGAATTGGGTCAGCACGCGGTACACGGTGGCCAGGCCGACGTCCATATTCTCGGCCAGCAGGATCTTGTAGACATCTTCGGCGGTCAGGTGGCGCACCGCGCTGTTCTGAAAAATATCCAGGATCTTCAGGCGCGGCAGGGTCGCTTTCAGGCCGCTGGCCTTCAGGTCGGTAGGATTGTTACTCATGTTTGTTACTCGATTTTGGTTCATGTGCTTTATCATATAGCGTTTTGGCACTTCTGCTCAATCCAATTGAGGACACTTATGCGCGTCACCCAGGCTTTATTGCAGTCTTTGTTGCACCGTTTTTCTGGCCGCGCTCCGCTGCTGGCCGGCGCCGTTTGCGTCGCTCTGGCCAGTTCTGGTTGCGCAACCCGCACCGCACTGGGTGAGAAAGTTACCGAGGTCAAGGACGGCTCCGCGCCGCTGGTGGCGGCCAATGGCGCCCAGACCACGACCATCACCAAACTGCAGAAATTCATGTGGTTCTTCTCGCCATATCGTCCGGACATTCAGCAAGGCAACTTTGTCTCCGAGGAAATGTTGGCGCAGTTGAAAGTCGGAATGACGCAGGAGCAGGTCCGCTTCGTGTTCGGTACGCCGCTGCTGACCGACCCGTTCCACGCGACGCGCTGGGATTATCCCTTCCGTCTGGCCAAAGGCAATGGCGAAATTACCACCAGCCGCGTGATCGTGTACTTCAAGGACGGTAAAGTTGACCGTTACGAAGGTGGTAACCTGCCGACCGAAAAAGAATATATCGCCCGTATTGCCGGTCCAGCACGCCAGGTCAAAAACCCGGATGCGCGGGCCAACCAGCCTGCCCCGACCAGTGCACCGCTGCCCGCTGGTACCGATAGCGCGGCGCCCCAGCCGGTCGAAGTGACCAAGCCTTCGGCCAAACAGGACTAACCGTTTTTAGAGAATCTGGCATGACTCAACTGAATATTGCAATCGCCGGCGCCGGTGGCCGCATGGGCCGCATCCTGATCGAGACCATCATGGGCGCCGATGACGTGCGCCTGGCCGGTGCCCTCGACCGTGCCGGTGCCGCCACCATCGGCACCGACGCTGCCAGCTTCCTCGGCCATCCGGCCGGGGTGCTGATCGAATCCGACCTGGCCAAGGGCCTCGCTGGTGCCGACTACCTGATCGACTTCACCCGTCCGGAAGGCACGCTGCAGCATCTGGCCTACTGCGCCGAGCACGGCATCAAGATGATCATCGGCACCACCGGCTTTGACGAGGCCGGCAAGGCTGCGATTGCCGCCGCCGCCGAGAAGACCGCCATCGTGTTCGCGCCGAACATGAGCGTGGGCGTCAACGTCACGCTGAAACTGCTGGAACTGGCGGCCAAGAGCCTGTCGACCGGCTACGATATCGAAGTGATTGAAGCGCACCACCGCCACAAGGTCGATGCGCCGTCCGGCACCGCGCTGAAAATGGGCGAAGTGCTGGCCGATGCGCTGGGCCGCGACCTGAAGGACTGCGCCGTGTATGCGCGCGAAGGCGTGACCGGCGAGCGTGATCCGTCGTCGATCGGCTTTGCCACCATCCGTGGCGGCGACATCGTCGGCGACCATACGGTGCTGTTTGCCGGCATTGGCGAGCGGATTGAAATCAGCCACAAGTCCAGCAGCCGCGTGACTTACGCCAACGGCTCGCTGCGTGCGGCACGCTTCCTGGCCGACAAGCCGACCGGCTTGTACGACATGAACGACGTGCTGTCGCTGCACAAGCTGGCGCTGCCAGCCTAAACGCCTGCCGCGATGACGCCGGTCCTCGACAATCAGTTCACGCTGGCCCGTTACTGGGAACAGGGCGATGCCATCAGCCATGCGGTGGCGTATCTGCTGCTGGCGATGTCGCTGGCCAGCTGGTTCTTCATTTTGGCCAAGGCTTACGCGGCCTGGCGCATCCGGCGCAGCGCCCCGGCACTGCCAGCGTTCTGGCAGGCACCGACGCTGAGTGACGGCGTGGCCGCGCTGCAGCTGGCCGACCCGGAAGCGATCTATGCACCGCTGGCGCAAGCGGCGGCGCAGCAGCTGGCGGCATCCGGCCGTACCACGCTGGGCGGCGAAATGAGCGTTGCGGCGCAGGTTACGCAGCGTCTGCGCAGCGCCATCGATGCCTCGACGCGGCGGCTGGAAGCGGGCCAGACCCTGCTGGCGTCGATCGGCGCTACCGCGCCTTTCGTCGGCCTGCTAGGCACCGTGTGGGGCATCTACCATGCGCTGGCGAATGTCTCGGCCAGCGGCACGGTGCAGATCGACAAAGTGGCCGGCCCGGTGGGCGAGGCGCTGATCATGACAGCCATCGGCCTGTCGGTAGCGATTCCCGCGGTACTGGCGTATAACGGCTTCAATCGCGTTAATCGCCTGACGCTGGCGGAGCTGGACGCCTTCGCGCACGACCTGCACGCCTATCTGACGCGCAGCTGATACCGGGGAGTTGTCATGGCCTTTGGATCCTTCAACCCGCAGCGCCAGTCGCAGCCGATGGCCGACATCAATGTCACGCCGATGGTGGACGTGATGCTGGTGCTGCTGGTGATCTTCATTCTCAGCGCGCCGATGTTCACCCATGCCGTCAAACTGGAACTGCCGAAGGCGCAATCGCCCGCCGCTGGCCAGCAGGCCAGCACGGTGACGCTGTCGATTGATGGCGCCGGGCAGGTGTTCTGGAACGCCGAGCCGCTGTCGATGGCGGCGCTGGACGAACGCATGGCGGCGGCCAGCCAGCAGGCGCCGCAGCCGGAGCTGCAACTGCGCGCCGACAAGAACACCCGCTACGAAGTGGTGGCGCAGGTGATGGCGGCAGCACAGGGCAAGGGCCTGACTAAACTCGGTTTCGTCACCGATGCCACCAAGGAGAATAAATAATGGCCACCGCAGAATTGAATGGCGCCGAGATCAAGGACTTCGGCAGCTTCCACGCCCAGTGCAAGACCGTACTGGGTTTCCCCGACAGCTACAGCAATACCATGGATGCGTGGGTCGATTGCCTCAGCTACCTGCGCGACGAAGATGGCATGAGCAAGTTCCGCCTGAAGCCGAACGAATTGCTGGAGATCGTGGTCAAGGACGCCGCCGCGATGCAGGCGGCGGTGCCGGACATCCTCGAAGAAGTCAGCTACTGCATCGCTGGCATCAACGAGCGTTATGAAGACTACGGCGAGAAGCCGGCCCTGAAGTTGATCCTGCGTTGATCCTACGCTGACCCTGCGCTAGTTCAGGCGGCGCGGCTCAGTTCTTCCGGCGACAGGGTCAGCACCTCATAGCCGGTTTCTGTCACCACCACCATGTGTTCCCACTGCGCCGACAGCGAACCGTCGCGCGTCTCCACGGTCCAGCCGTCGTCCAGTTCCACGGTCGGCGCACGGCCGGCATTGATCATCGGCTCGATGGTAAACAGCATGCCCGGCTTGAGCACGGTGCCGGTCGACGGCTTGCCGTAGTGGCGCACTTCCGGTTCCTCATGGTAGACCAGGCCGATGCCGTGGCCGCAGTATTCGCGCACCACGCTGAAGCCGGCCTTTTCGGCCAGCGTCTGGATCGCGTGGCCGACGTCGCCCAGCGTGGCACCCGGACGCACGGCGCGGATCCCGGCCCACATTGCGCTGTAGGTGGTATCGACCAGCTTCTTGGCGGCCTTGTTCGGGGTGCCGACGTAGTACATGCGGCTGGTGTCGCCGTGCCAGCCGTTGTGGATCACGGCGACGTCGATGTTGATGATGTCGCCGTCGCGCAGGATTTCGGTATCGGACGGGATGCCATGGCAGACCACTTGATTGACCGAGCTGCACACGGTTTTCGGAAAGCCGCTGTAGCCGACGTTGGCCGGTATCGCCTTCTGCACGTTGACGATGAAGTCATTGCACAGCTGGTCCAGATAGCCGGTGCTGACGCCCGGCTGGATGTGCGGGGCTATCATGGTCAGCACGTCGGCCGCCAGTTGGGCCGCCACGCGCGCCTCGGCGATCTGGGCCGGGGTCTTGATTAAAGTGCTGCCATTACGTTTGGCCATCTGCTGCCTCTGAATTCAGTTCAAAGGACGCATTTTGCCATGCGCACGGCGTTTGCGTGCTTATCGCACGGCGGCGGGGTCAAACAGCGGGTTGAAAATCAGGCCCAGCACATTGCCGAATGGGTCGTTCAGCTCCGCCACCCGGATGCCTTCGCCGACATCCTGGATCGGCTGCGGCAGCGTGGCGCCGAGGGCCACGATGCGCGCCACGTCGGCTTCGATATCGTCGGCGCCCCACAGTATGCGGCTGCCAGCCGTGCCGGGCTGGCCATCGGGCACCAGCCCCAGTTCAAAGCCGCCGACCGCATAGCCGACATAGAAGGGCTGGTCGAAATATGGCGCCACACCAAATACCTCGCTGTACCAGGCCTTGGCCCGCTCCAGATCGGCGACCGGATAGACGGCGGTGCGTAGTCCCTTGATCATGCTGCTCTCCCTGAAAGATGGTGAAAACGCTATCTTCGCATGGACGGGTGGCGTCAGGTTGTGCTGTTGGCCGACTCTCGTACGCTGCAGACGATTCAGCAAGTATAATGACCGGTTCATATTCACTTTTGGCCGGGCCACGCTGGCCGTACACCACCATGCAAGATAAATATAGTCCCGCAGACGTCGAACAAGCCGCCCAATCGCACTGGAAGGCAATCGACGCCTACAAAGCCGTCGAGCACGACCCGCGTTTCCCGAAAGGCAAGTACTACGCTTGCTCGATGCTGCCTTACCCTTCGGGCAAGCTGCACATGGGTCACGTGCGTAACTATACGATCAACGATGTGATGTACCGCTACCTGCGCATGAACGGCTATAACGTGCTGATGCCGATGGGCTGGGATGCGTTCGGCATGCCGGCGGAAAATGCGGCAATGGCCAACAACGTGCCGCCGGCACAGTGGACCTATTCGAACATCGCCCACATGCGCGAGCAGATGGAGTCGATGGGCCTGGCGATTGACTGGTCGCGTGAAATGACGGCCTGTAAGCCGGAATACTACAAGTGGAACCAGTGGATGTTCCTGAAGATGCTGGAAAAAGGCATCATCTACAAGAAGACCGGTACCGTGAACTGGGACCCGATCGACCAGACCGTGCTGGCCAATGAGCAGGTGGTTGATGGCCGCGGCTGGCGCTCCGGCGCGCTGATCGAAAAGCGCGAAATCCCGATGTACTACGCCCGCATCACCGACTACGCCGACGAACTGCTGGAATACGTCGACACCAAGCTGCCCGGCTGGCCGGAGCGGGTGCGCACCATGCAGACCAACTGGATCGGTAAATCGACCGGCGTGCGCTTCGCCTTCCCGCACCAGATCAAGGATGCCGACGGCGCCCTGATCCAGGACGGCAAGATGTATGTGTTCACCACCCGTCCCGACACCGTGATGGGCGTGACCTTCTGCGCCGTGGCAGCCGAGCACCCGCTGGCCGTGCACGCCGCGCTGAGCAACCCGGCACTGGCCGCCTTCAACGCTGAATGCAAGCTCGGTTCCGTGATCGAAGCGGATATGGCGACCATGGAGAAGAAGGGCATGCCGACCGGCCTGTTCGTCACCCATCCGCTGACCGGCGAGCAGGTTGAAGTCTGGGTTGGTAACTATGTGCTGATCACCTACGGCGATGGCGCCGTGATGGGCGTGCCGGCGCACGACGAGCGCGATTTCGCGTTCGCCAAAAAATACAATCTGCCGATCAAGCAGGTGATCGCAGCCGAAGGCCAGGAATTCTCGACCGACGCATGGCAGGAATGGTACGGCGACAAGGAAGTCTCGGTCGTCACCAATTCCGGAAAATATGATGGCCTGCGCTACGCTGAAGCCGTCGATGCAGTAGCCGCCGACATGGAAGCCAAGGGTCTGGGCGAGAAGAAGATTACCTTCCGCCTGCGCGACTGGGGCATCTCGCGCCAGCGCTACTGGGGCACGCCGATCCCGATGATCCACTGTGCCGATTGCGGCTCGGTGCCAGTGCCGGAAAAAGACCTGCCAGTGGTGCTGCCGGAAGACTGCGTACCGGATGGTACCGGCAACCCGCTGAACAAATACGAAGCCTTCCTGCAGTGCGACTGCCCGCAGTGCGGCAAGCCGGCGCGCCGCGAAACCGACACCATGGATACCTTTGTCGATTCGTCGTGGTATTACATGCGGTATACCTCGCCCGGTTCGGATCAGGCCATGGTCGATGAGCGCAATGACTACTGGATGCCGATGGACCAGTACATCGGCGGTATCGAACACGCCGTCATGCACTTGCTGTATGCGCGCTTCTACACCAAGATCATGCGCGACTTCGGCCTGGTCAAGTTCGACGAACCGTTCGTCAACCTGCTGACCCAGGGCATGGTGCTGAACGAGACTTACTTCCGCGAAGATGCGGTCGGCAAGAAGACCTGGTTCAACCCGGCCGACGTCGATCTGACGCTGGACGACAAGGGCCGTCCGCAGGGCGCCGTGGCCAAGACCGAGGGCCAGCCGGTCAACATCGGCGGCACCGAGAAGATGTCGAAGTCGAAGAATAACGGTATCGACCCGCAAGCACAGATCGAGCAGTACGGTGCCGACACCGCGCGCCTGTTCACCATGTTCGCGTCGCCGCCAGAACAGACGCTGGAATGGTCGGGCAGCGGCGTCGAAGGCGCGAACCGTTTCCTGCGCCGCGTATGGGCGTTTGGCTACGCACAGGCAGCCCGCATCGGCGCCGCCTTGGCCGCACCGGCCGCACCGGTCGCCACCGAACCGCAGAAAACCCTGCGCCGCGAACTGCACAAGATCCTGCAGCAGGCCGACTATGACCTGAAGCGCATCCAGTACAACACCGTGGTGTCGGCCTGCATGAAGATGCTGAACACGATGGAATCGGCCAAGCTCGATGACAGCGCAGAATCGAACGCGCTGATCGCCGAAGGCTATTCGATCTTCCTGCGTCTGCTGAATCCGGTCGCGCCGCACATCACCCATGTGCTGTGGCAGGAACTGGGTTACGCCGGCGTGCATGGCGACCTGCTGAACGCAGCCTGGCCGCAAGTCGATGCAGCTGCGATGACGAACGATGAATTGATGGATCGTGCCGGGGGCTTTTTGCGTACGGCCTATGGGACTCTAAAGCCCTTTGTGTCGGACCCGGTTCAATTTTTGGAAGAACGTGAAGAGAAAGATGCAGTCAAGCCATGGAAGGCCGCGGCGGGGCGTCTGTCGAAATGCATCGACACCATTTCGACTCATCGCGGACTCAAAGAGCTGGTGGCGCTATTGAAAATTGATTTGGCCGACCCGTCGTTCGAAAATACGTTGGATTCCAATCCGTTCTTGGTATCCTTTCAGAACGGCGTCTTGGATTTGCACACCCTTGAACTGCGTCCGCGTACACTGGAGGATGCCCAGACGTTCCGTC
>JBGSBQ010000074.1:0-10963 GCA_041730475.1 Sphingomonadaceae bacterium | reverse complement strand
CCCCCGCGCCCCTGGCCTCGGGCGTGGCCTTAAAAAAACCGGGGCCCCCTCCCTGTTTGCCCCTTCTTAAAATGTGGCGTGTCCCCGATTTTCAGACCCCGCGGCGGGGCGGGGCAGGGTGTTGGTGACTGCGCGGGTGCTTATTTGGCGGCGTCAGCGGCTGGTTTGGCGGCTGGCACTTCTGGTTCCTTGAACTTGGCGCCGGAGGCGTTGGCGATGTGCACCACGGCGCGCGCGACTTCGACATCGTCCAGATCCGGGTTGCCGCCTTTGGCTGGCATCGCGCGCAGGCCTTCGATGGCGTGCTTGACGACCGTGTCGTAACCTTGGGCAATGCGGGCCGACCAGGCGCCAGCGTCGCCGAACTTCGGTGCGCCCGCTGCGCCGGAACCGTGGCAGGCCACGCAGGTGGCGGTGTACACCGCTTCGCCGCTCTGCAGCACTTTGGCGGCGTTCGCGTCTTTCAGCGAAAAGCCGGCATCGGAGACCGGCTGGATACGGGCCGCCACTTCTTCCGGCGCCTGACTGTTCGAGCCGGTGCCGGTCAGTTTTTCGGCGGTGACGAACTGCACCAGCAGCACGATACCAATGATGGTCACTGCAAAAAAGCCCACTACAGCAGCAACGAGTTGCTTAGGCGTTTTGATGGCGGTTTCGTGGTCGTTGTGTGCGTCGCTCATGATTTCCTTAAAGACGTGTCTAAGCTGATTGAGTGCGTCGAAGTATCGAATTTGCATACATGCAATGCAAATCCCTGCCAAACGGGCGATTATAGACTTAAAAAACGGGCCATGGAACGTTGGTGTTGGCTAATACGACACTTTCCATGGACGGCTGCGGATAAAAACGGTATCCTTCGTCTCACTTCAGAAATTCCCCCCAGCGCGGCTGTAGCTCAGTGGATAGAGTATTGGCCTCCGAAGCCAAGGGTCGTGGGTTCGATCCCCGCCAGCCGCACCAAAAATTCCCTGTTAAATCAAGATTGTAGCGTTCGCATCGATTATGCCCGCCGGGGCGCCGTTGCGCCTGCTGCCGTGGTGTACTGCGCGGATGGCCTGCTGCATGGGCCCGTGTTGGCCCGTGATGACCCGGTTACGGCGCTGTCCCGCAAAGGAATCGCTTTGTGACTTGACGCATGCCGGGCGGCCCGGCCGGGCCCAGCTTCGGCCACGTCCGGTGGCGCGAAATCGGTGATAATTTAGCGCCACCCCGCGCTAGTGCTGTTCAGTTAAGGCGCAGGTCGGTTGGCAAACCCACCGGCGCAAAGCCGGGGTCAGACCCGGCGGGTCTGACCCCAGTTGTCGTCTTGGGGGGGGCAAGCGCACGCTACGGCACTTTAACTGAACGGCTTGACTCACCCCGAGCCGTCTTTCTTTTGCGAGTACCTTGATGACCCACTTCCGTTTGCTGTCCTGTGCTGTGCTGCTGACCATCGCGACCCAGGCGCCCGCCGCCACCTATGTGTGGGAGGCGCAAAAATCCGGCAGCGGCAAGGCGCTGCCCAAAGTCACGCTGCTGAACCAGGCGGTACTGGAGGAGGCGCGTGGCGCCAGCCTGTTCGAGCAGTCGGTGACGCTGCAGACGCCGTCCAGCAAGCAGAAAACTCCGTTGGTGAAGAATGATCTGGCGCAGATCGAGGCGGCTTACCCCAACGCCCAGAACGCTGCGGCCGTGCTGTTGTCCGACAATTGCTCGGGCACGATTTGCGACTGGAAGAGCCTGACGCTGGTGCTGCCGGCCGGCGCCGCCGTCAAGTCCTACCCGGTCGACAGCCCGGCCCGCATCACGCTGACCATCAGCGGCGACCAGGTCACTGCTGGCCGTGCCGACGGCATCCCGGCCGGCGAGGATAAATATGGCAGCCGCCTGACGACTTCGCGCCAGTTCCTGCCCGGCGCCGGTTTCGTCGCCGCCGGTTTCCGGCCCGAGTATGCGGCGCTGGTCGGTGAGCATCCGGAGCGCTTCTTTGACAACCCGACCCTGCGCGAGCCGCTCGCCAAAGCCGCCGGCCTCGATAACTTCCGCGATCTGCGGCGCGCCACTGCCGTGGCCAGCCCCAGCTATCTGGTGCAGGGCCGCTATCTGGTGCTGCAGGGCTGCGTGGCGCATGACTGCGGCGGCAATTATGGCTTCGTGATGATCGATGGCGTGACGGCCGACGTTTTCTGGGCCCGCTACAGCGAAGGCAGCAACCGCTATGCCGGCGCCACGCGCAAGCTCGACCGCGCTGCCCTGCAGGCGGTCCTGAGCGACAGCGCGTTTGTCCAGAATGAGGACGCCCCGCTGTTCATCGCACCGACCGGCAAGCTGCAATACAAGGCCGGGGCGCGCTGATCCGCGCTGCTGCTACGGCAGCGGCGTCTCGCTCCAGCCCATATCCTGGGCAAATTTCTGCGCCAGACGGCGGTAACCGGCCACGGTGAAGTGGATCAGGTCGCGCGACATCAGCGCCGGAGTCGCCTGCGCCCATGCATAAGCCTGTCCCGGTCCGCCCATCGCGTCCTGCATGCTCCAGGCCGTGCAGCCGGCGGCCGTCGCGATTTCGGCCTGCGCCTGACCGATGGCGGCATGGATCTTCGAGTACACGAACAGATCGGCGGCCGGCGCGGCGTTGCGCTTGCGCTTGCCCGCCGCCGCCTCCTGCTTACTGCGCGGCTGCTTGCCCTGCGCATGCGCATGCGCGGCCGGGCGGCTCTTCTTGCGCCCGTTGGCCGAGCGCCGCACCAGAATGCCACGGTCGCCGGGGGCGATCAGTACGCAGGCGGCGTCGGGGAAGATAGTCTTCATATTCTGCACCGAGGCCGTCAGCAACTGCCGGTACGCGGCCAGATCGAAGGGCTTGTTGTTGCCTTCGTTGGTGCCGAATTCGAGGATGACGAGCTGGTAGGGCCGCTGTCCGAACCAGCTGGCCAGATAGGGCAGGTTGGCGGCTTTCCAGCTGGCCACCGTGGCGCCGGGATAGCCAAACACATCCAGCACATATGGCGCCGGCTGCGGCGCCAGCAGTTCCAGTCCATGGAAGCGCAAGCGGGCATCAATCAGGCGTAGCTTGACGTGCGTCAGCGGGCGCTCGGCCAGCAATTCCAGCACGGCGGGGCCGGCCGCTTCGTGCAGCGTCACTTCCTGTTCCGGTCCATCGTCGATGCTGAGGGCGATCAGCATCGGCGCCTCGGTCTGCTGGTACAGCAGGCGCACCCGCTGGTAACCGGGGGCCTGCGCATCCTTGCGCACGTCCCACGCCAGCGTGGCGCCGGCCTGCTCGCTGTACAGGTTGACCAGTCCTGGCCCTGGCGCGGCGGCGGCGTCGCCGCCCAGATATGCCAGTTCATATTTCCACTGTGGCGAGACGCAGGACTGGCGCAGCGGCAGGCGCACGCCGCCCTTGCCCATATTCGCCGGGATCAGCGCATTCAAGGTGGCCTCGGGCGGCACTTTCAGCTGCTTGGCCAGCTCTTCCGTAAAGAAGTTGGCGGCCAGATGGCTGTCGCCCCACACCGCGATCTGGAAGCCCGGCGTTGCCGCCCGCGGCCCGAGCAGCGGCACCACGCCGGCCGTCGGCCGCGGCAGCGCGGCGCGCGCTGGCAAGTCCGGCGCCGTCGCTTCGAGCAAGTCTTCGCTCGGGATTTCCATCGGGTCGGGATTGGGCTCGGCGGGCGGGCGCACCACGTTCGGCTTGCGCTCACAGACCAGCTCGGGCAGCGGCGTGCCGGCCCGTACCGTCAGCTGCCGTACGGCCGGCGATTGTTGTTGGGAAAACGCGGCTGGTGGCGTCAGGCCGAGCGCGAACAAGGTCAGAAAAATTGGTATGCGCATGACACCCTTGGTGCGCCAATCAGGATTGGCGGTGAATCGGAAACAGATTAGTCGATGGCAACGCGCTGCCCGGCGGCCACCTGGTTCAGGCGACTTTGCTCGGCCCGTACTTTGTCGATGTACTGGTCGCTGGAAGCGCCGCCGCCAAAATAGAAGCGCAAGGCTTCCGTCTCAGAGCCGCCCTTCAGCTTGATGCAGTCGTGCAGGATTTCAGCGCCCACCTTCAAGCTGACGATGGGGTCGATGAAACTCGACTTGCCGCCAAACTTCTCGTAGCGCTTGGCATGGATCAGTGGCATCACCTGCATCAGCCCCTGCGCCCCGGCCTCGCTCTGGATGTAGGGATGGAAGTTCGATTCGATCGCCATCACTGCGATGATCAGGTTGGGCGACAGGCCATAGGTCTTGGACAACTGGTCCGCCTCGACGATCAGCGCTTCGATGGCGGTCGGCGAGACCCGGTATTTGCTGCCTAGCCAGTGCGCCATGTGGGCCTGCGCCGGCGTGACCCGGACCGGCTTGGGCAGGGCGGTGGCCGGCTGCGTATCCGGTCCCGGCGCCGTGCTGGCGGCGGCCTCCGGCGGGCTGGTGGCGATACCGGCGGTGTCCAGCCACTGCTCGACATGGGCCGGGTACAACCAGGCGTAGACCAGCAATGCCAGCGCCAGTACACCTATTATTTGAACGAGCTTTAATACGTTGCGCATTGCAATCATGGCTCTCCCTTATCAATCATCCATCGTCTGTGGTACTCATTGCTTGGACTGCGTGGTCTCGGGCGCCGGCGGCGGCGCCGTTCCGGCCGCGTCATTGCCGCCGGTGCTGGGTGCTGGCTCCGGTGCGGGCGGCTCGGGCACGGCGGCCGCGATGGCGGCGGGCACTGCAACTGGCACTGCAGCTGGGACCGACACTGCTGTGGGCACGGGCACGGGCGCCCGCTGGTGCCGCGCGCGATCATCATTTCCCAGCATTGTATCGTCTTTGCCGGGCAGCAGGACCGTGGCACCGGTCGCCTGCAGGATCTGCAGCGTGAGCACCTGCAAGCCCTTGCTGGTCAAATGAATGCCATCCTTGACGAAATAGTCAGGGTGATCGGCCGCCACCGCATTCCAGTCAATCACGCGCAGATTCGGGAAGTCCGCAGGCAGGCGCCGGATCAGTTCATTGTTGGGCGCGGTCCAGCGGCGGTTGGCATGGACATTGATGACGAGTACCTGCTTGCGGTCCGCCAATTCGGCCAGCAAGGCGCGGAACTGCGCTTCATTGATGTAGCCATTCGTGCCCAGATGCACCAGCACGGTCGACGCATGGCCGGACTGGCTACGCCATTGCTGGAGCACCTTCAGGCCCTGACTGGCCTGGCGTCCCACCTCGGCGTCGACGCGGATGCCGGGCAGGGTTTTCGTCAGATGGCTTTTCGCCCCCAGCAGCACCGAATCGCCGATGGCATAGATATCGCCGCCGCCGCCCATGACCTGGGTGGCCGGCACGCTGGCGTCGGGCGGCGGCGCGACGGCGGCGGCTTCGTCGGGGGGCGCCGTGGCCGGCGTGTCGTTGTGGGCCGCCACAGCGGGGCTGGCCGGCAGGTCAGCGTGGTGCAGCTTAACCGTGACCGCGAAGATCACCCACGCCGTCACCGTATAGGCGAGCACGGCGCGCATCATCTGTCCGGGGCGCAGCGACGCCGGCGCGAAATGCTTGGATGGCAGTTCGACCAGCCGGTACAGCGCTTCCGACAGCAGCGCCACGCTGATCAGGGCCGCCGCCAGTACCAGCGGTTGCGAAAAATCATCGTAGCCACCCAGTTGCAGCCACGTGAAGACCAGCCAGTGCACCAGGTACAGCGAATAGGAGCGCGACCCCAGCCATTGGGCCAGGCCGCTGCGCAGGCAGCGCGAGACGATGAAATCGCGGTCGTTCATGGTGCCGTAGGCCAGCATCGCCGTCAGCGCCGGCACCAGCAGGAAGCCGCCCTGATACAGCAGGGGATCGGCGGGATTCAGACGCTGGATCAAATAGACCAGCCCGATCAGGCTGGCGCTGGCCGCCAGCCGCCAGCGCCAGCGCGTGCCGGCCTCGTGCGGGCGCGTGGCCCAGGGGTTCCAGAAGCAGGCCAGCGCCGCACCGGCCAGCAGTCCCATGGCATGGGTATCGGTGCCCAGGTAAATCCGGTTCAGGCTGGCGGTATCCAGGCTCGGGTCATACAGTATGGCCATCCAGGCCGTGCTGGCGCCGGCCAGCAACAGTGCCAGCAGTCCGGTGCGCTGGGGACCGTAGCGCCGCAGGAACAGCAGTGCCATCGGAGGCCACAGCAAGTAGAACTGTTCTTCCACGGCCAGTGACCACAGGTGCTTCAGCACATGCGGGGTTTTGTCGAAATACGATTGCTGCTCCATGATCTGGCGCAGGTTGGACGTGTACGCCAGTGCCGCCGGCACGTCCGCCGTGAAGGCGGCGTAGGCGCTGGCCGAAATGGCGATGGTGGCGGTGGCCAGCAGCAGCAGCGCCAGCACCGGTGGCAGCAAGCGCTTCAGCCGGCGGAAATAGAACGCGCCCAGCCCGATGCGCTGGTGGTCGCGGTATTCCCGGGCCAGCATGGCCGTGATGATGAAGCCGGAAATCATGAAGAACATGTCGACGCCGAAGAAGCCCGCATCGGCGAGTCCGGAAATATTGCAGTGGAACAGGATGACGGCGAGCACGGCCAGCGCGCGCAGGCCGTCGAGTTCCGCAAACCGGTGCTGACCTTGATTGTTAGGCGAATGCATGAAGTTGTTCAGGTTCAGTTTTTGTTGAGGTGTAAGGCGTGGGCAAACAGCTGGCCGCTGACTTCATAGCCTTTGGCGGTCAGATGGGTCAGATCTTGCTGCATCTGGGGCGGGTCCATCTTGGCCCAGCGCACGGCGCTGCCGGGACCGCCCATGGCGGCCTGCCAGTCCCAGAATTCGCAGCGCTGCTCGGCGCCGGCCTGCTGTTGCGCCAGCGCGATCTGGTGATGGATGGCGGCATACGGCAGCGGCCCGCTCTGGGCTTTGCCGATGCCGCCGCGGTCGGGTGGCCCGATCAGGATGCAGCGCGCGCGTGGATACAGTTTGCGCATACGGCTCAGATTGCTGCGCAGGTAGCCGAGGTAGGCGGCGCGCGAAAAATCCGGATTTGCACCCTCATTCGTACCGTACTGCACCAGTACCAGACCGTACTGGGGGGCGCCGCCGGACTGGGCGGGAACCAGCCGCTCGCTCAGCATCGACCAGCTGCGCAGCATGCCGCCCGGAACGCTGAAGGTATCGAGCAGCGTCGCCGGCGCGTCCTGGTAGAGCGGCGCCAGCCCATGCAGCGTGATGCGGCCCGAGACCAGGCGGATCTTGATGGTGGCCAGCGGCGTGGCTGGCCGGATCTGCAAGGTGGTGCCGTGCGCGGCGCTGAGTGAAATCAGGGTTTCATCGCCCTCGTCGACGGCAACGCCGAGCAGCAAAGAGCCATCCGGCGTCGGCTTGTCATAGTGCAGCGTCAGTTCACGGACCCGGGTGCTGGCCGACGGGGTGCGGAAATCGAGGGTCAGGAACTCGCCCGGGCTGTCCGCGCTCAGGCTCAAAAAGCCGGGCGAAAACGGCGCCGGATGGCGGTTTTGCTTGTGCGCGTAGCCGACTTGCCAGCCCTTGCTGGCGCACGCCGTTTTCAGTGGCAGGCGCAGGCCCGGTACCGTGATGCCGGCCTGAATATAGGAGGGCAGGGCGGTGGCGCTGGCGATGCCGGCCACCTTCAGCGCGGCATCGATGAAGTCCCGGCTCGAGGTCAGGCTGTCGCCCCACAGCGCAATGCTGCGCCCGCCCGCTGCCGGCGCGCTGGTGGCGCTGGCTTGGGTGCTCCACGTAAAGCTGGCGCTGGCGTGTTCAGACCGGGCAAAGGCCTGGTTCAGCTGGGCGCACTGTGGCGCCGGCGCCAGACTGTCTGCATGCGCGGACACGCTGCACAAGCCCAGCAGCGCAAGCAAAAGGGAGCGGGTGGTTAGGAACGGCATGGATAGTCTTCAGGGCGCATCTCCCGTGCTGGATGGCGCATCAACGGTGGAATCAGCGTCATTATACAATTAATAATAATGTTCCCTAAAGAAATTTTTGTTTCTGAAAGTTACAGCGCTGCCGCCACGCGCGCGGCGCCGGCACTAGCCTAAAAAATAGACAGACGGCAAACAATTCCGTATGCTTTGCGGGGCAGGCCCATTGCCATCAAACATGGGAAACTTTTCGCAGCTTAGGCGGTTCCACGTTGGTGCGCACTTTCTTCTCTCCATCTGCTGTTGCTGGCCGCCGCCAACCGGCGCGGCTGACGTTCGCCGTGCTGCTGGCACTGGGCGCCAGCCCATGCCAGGGATTCGCGGCGCCGGAGCCGGCCACGAATCCCTGGCATGGGCTGGCGCCGGCCATGTTTGAACATCTGGTGCCGGCCGACAAGGCCTTCCCCGGCCCGAGCGCGATGACGCTGGCCCAGGATCCGGATGGTTTCATGTGGATCGGCACCCAGGGTGGCCTGGGACGCTGGGATGGTTACCACATGCGTAACTTCATCCACAGCCCGGATGATCCGGCCTCCCTGCCCGGCGATTTCATCCAGACCCTGCATGTCGATGGCCAGGGCCGGCTGTGGGTCGGCACCACCACCGACGGCGTGGCCCTATATGACAAGCTCACCGAACGCTTCGTGCGCTATCCGGCCGGGCCGAACGGGCTGAGCAGCCCGGCCGTGAATGCCATCGTCAGCGATGCGCAAGGCCGCATCTGGATCGGCACGGCAGCCGGCCTCGATTATATTGACACGGCCCATGGCAATCAGGTGCGCCATGTGCGGCGCCCGCCGGAGGCCGGAGCGGGCGCCAACCAGATCCGCGCCTTGTACGTGGATGTGCACGGCAACCTGTGGGTCGGCTCGAACGCCGGGCTGGCCCGGCGCGACCCGGCCAGCGGCCGCTTCGACGACGTCGCCTTGGGTGAGGGCGTCAAGGATGCGGTGCTGGCGCTGGCCGGTGACGCGCATGGCGAGGTGGTGTTCGGTACGCTGAAAAACGGTGTCGGTCTGGCCCGCCTGACGGCCGGCGTGGTGCAGGCCCGCATTCTGGCGCTGGACCCGGTCAAGGATGCGCAGAACGCGATGGTGCTGTCGCTGTGCGAGATTGTGCCGGGCCAATGGTGGGCGGCCACCTATGGCGGTGGCATCATTGAATTCGATACCAGCGGGCGCAGCCGGCGCATCGTGCACCGGCCCGCCATTCCGACCAGTCTCAGCATCGACCGCGTGGCGGCCGTGTGGCGCGAGCGCAGCGGTCTGGTGTGGGTGGCCCATGAACGCGGCGTGGATATCCATAATCCGCTCAACCGCACCGTCGATACCGTGCATGACGGTGCCGGTCTGCCGGAAATTTCGGCCACCACCTTCATGACGGATACGGCCGGCCGGCTGTGGGTCGGTCTGGCCGAACAGGGCGTGGACGTGATCGGCCCGGACGGTACCCGTACGGCCGCGCTGCGCCCCGACCCGGCCCAGCCCGAGACTGCCCTGCCGAGCCGGCTGGTGCTGGCGATTGCCGAGGCCGAACCGCAGGAAGCCTGGATCGGCACCTTGCTGGGGCTGTACCATACCAGCGCCCGCGGCACCAAGGTACGGCGGGTGCCGCTGCCGCATACGGATGCCTATCCGCGCATCGGCAGCATCCTGCGCGAAGACCAGCAACTGTGGCTGGGCACGGCGAATGGCCTGCTGCGCTTTGACCCGCAGGCCAACACGGTGCGCGTGTACGGGGCCGGGCTGGCCAGCAGCGGCGGCCTGACCGATGGCCGCATCACCACCATGTTGCGCGGCCCCGACAATGCGCTGTGGGTGGCGACCCGGAATGGCCTGAACCGTATCGATACCAGCAGCGGCGCGGTCGAGCACATGTTGCCGATGGCCGGGGTGCCGACGGCGCTCAAGCAGGGCTTCATCAATTCGATGGCATTTGACCGCAAGGGGCGCTTGTGGCTGGGTACGCTGAGCGCCGGGGTCGCGATTTTGCACGGCCGCACGCCGGATGGGGCGCGCCGCTTTCTGCATCTGGGCGAAGAGGCCGGCTTGCCGGGCGGCCGTATCAATGGCATCAGCGCCGATGCGGCCGGGCGCATGTGGGCCTCGACCAGCGACGGCATCATCGTCATTGATCCGGCCACGCTGCGCGCGCAACTGCTGGGGCGTCCCGAAGGCGTGGTGTTCCAGTCCTACTATGCCGGTGCGGTGGGCCAGACCGCCAGTGCCGACATCGTATTCGGCACCTCGGGCGGCTTTGCGGTAGTGCACCCGGAACCGCCGGAGCGCTGGCGTTATCAGGCGCCGCTGGTGGTCAGCACGGTGCGGCTGGACCGCAACACGGTGGCGGCGGCGCCGCTGCTGGTGCCCGGCGGCCCCGGCCTGCGGATTCCGGCCGGCACCCGCAGCGTCGAAATCGAAGTGGCGGCGCTCGACTATTCGGCCAGCCAGCGCAACCGCTATGCGTTCCGCCTCGACGGCTATGACCGTGACTGGGTCGAGACCGACGCCAACCGGCGCGTCGCCACCTATGCCAACGTGGCACCGGGCCGCTACCTGCTGCACATGCGCGGCAGCAATCGCGACGGCGTCTGGAGTCCGCACGAGCTGACCATGGAATTGCATTTCCTGCCAGCCTGGTACCAGACCTGGTGGGCCCGCAGCGGCGCCGGTCTGCTGGCGCTGGCGTTCGGCTGGGGCTTGTATCGCTGGCGCGTGCGCCAGCTGCGCCACACGCAGGCCATGCTGCAACAGCAGGTGTATTTGCGCACGCTGCATCTGGAAAAAGTGCACGCCATCGTCAAGTCGATCAACGAGCAGCTCGATTTCGATGCCCTGTTGCAGACCATTCTGACCGAGTCCGGCAGCATCGGTCAGGTGCGCCTCGCCACGGCCTGGGTCGGGCAGGGCGCCGATGGGCCGCTCAGCCCGCGTGCCGTCTGGCAGCGCGCGCCACACGCGCTGTTGCAGCCGGAACTGAGCCGGGCCGAGGCCCATGCCCAGCTGGTGGCGGCGGCCGATGCCGTGGCGCCCGACATGTTCCTGAGCCGCGAGGGCCGGGTGCTGACGGTGCGCATCAGCATCGCCCAGCAGG
>JBGSBQ010000073.1:0-11086 GCA_041730475.1 Sphingomonadaceae bacterium | reverse complement strand
GACAGAGCGCCGATGTCATTTGTGGTCAGGGCCGCGACCTGGTTGCTCGACAGATTGGCGATCACCGCGGTCTTCAGCACGGCGATGTCAGCCGTTTCCATGTTGGCGATGTGGTCGGTACTCAGCGCGCCAGCCTGGGTGCTGGTCAGCGCGCCAGCCTGGGCCGTCGTCAGCGCCACGATCTGGTCGGTCGTCAGGGCCTTGATCTGGTTGGTCGACAGCGTCGCGATGACCGACGTCTTCAGGGCAGCGAAGTCGGCCGTTTCGAGGGCCACGATATCATTGGTCGACAGCGACGCCGCTTGCAGCGTGCTCAGCACGGCTGCCTGGGCCGACGTCAGTGCCACCACCTGGTCGGTGGTCAGGGCGCCGATGCTGTTGCTGCTCAGGGCACTGACTTGTGCCGAGTTCAGGTTCGCGATCTGGTCCGTGGTCAGCGCTTTCAGCTGGTTGGTGGTCAGCGCAGCGATCAGGCTGGTTTTCAGGCCGACGATGTCAGCCGTTTCGATGGCAGCGATGTTATTCGTCGACAGCGCGCCGAACTGGGCGGTGTTGACGGCGCCGAACTGGGTCGACGACAGCGCGACGATCTGGTCCGTCGTCAGGCCGACCACCTGGCCGGTGGTCAGTGCGGCGACCTGGCTGGTCGACAGGGCTACCACGTCATTGGTGGTCAACGCTGCGACCTGATTGCTCGACAGCGCGGCGATCACCGCCGTTTTGAGCGCGGCCACGTCAGCCGTTTCCAGGTTGGCCACCTGGTCGGTGGACAGGGCGGTGGCCTGGGCGCTGGTCAGCGCGCCGGCTTGGGCCGTACCCAGCGCAACGATCTGGTCGGTGGTCAGGGCTTTGATCTGGTTGGTGGTCAGGCCGGCGATGACGCTGGTCTTCAGCGCGGCAAAGTCCGCCGTTTCCAGCGCAGCGATCTGGTTGGTGCTCAGGTTGGCCGCCTGCGCCGAGCTCAGCACGGCTGCCTGCGCCGAGCTCAGTGCGACCATCTGGTCGGTGCTCAGGGCCGAGATGCTGGCGGTCGGGATGGCGCTGACCTGGCTGCTGGTCAGGGCGCCGATCTGGTCCGTGGTCAGCGCGGCCAGCTGGGCCGTTTTCAACGCGGCGAACACGCTGGTTTTCAGGGCGCTGATGTCCGCCGTTTCGATGGCGGCGATGTTATTGGTCGACAGCACGCTCGCTTGCGCGCTGTTCAGAATAGCGATCTGGGCCGATGACAGCGCGACGGCCTGGTCGGTGGTCAGGCCGGCCGACAGCGCGAGCGTGCTCAGCGCGGCAACCTGGCCACTGGTCAGCGCTGCCACCTGGGCGGTCGCCATCGAGCTCAATTGACCAGTGCTCAATGCAGCAATGGCGCTCGTCTTGAGCGCCACCACGTCGTTGGTTTCCAGATTCGACAGCACGTTGGTGCTGAGGGCGGCCACTTGCGAGCTGCTCAGGGCAGCAGCCTGGCTGGTCGACAGGGCCACGCCCTGGTCGGTCGTCAGCGCGCTCAGCTGACCAGTGCTCAGGCCGGCGATCGAGGAAGTCTTCAGGGCAGCAAAGTCTGCCGTTTCCAGTGCGGCCACCGCATTGGTCGACAGCGCCCCCACCTGCGCTGACGAGAACTGGGCCACCTGGCTAGACGTCAGCGCGACGGTCTGATCCGTCGTCAGGCCAACGGACAGCTGGCTGGTGGTGAAGGCCCCGACCTGGGCAGTCGTAAACGCGCCAATCTGATCGGTCGTGAGTGCTCGGAACTGGGCAGAGTTAAGCCCTGCAATATCAGAGGTTACCAGTGTCGCTATGGTAGCAGTCGACAGGGCCGCAATCTGGTCGGTTGACATGCTGGTTACGAGGCTCATTTCCATTCTCCTTGGGGGGGTGCTACCTGAATTCTGACTAAATGCGAGAAGGAACCGACAGGGCATCCTTGCCCGTGGGTTCTCAGCCGCTAACGCCGGCATCCTGCCGTCCTGCTTATTTTTTGTACCCTGAAGCTAACGCCGCAAAAAGGCCTCGCATACATTCTTAACGTCAACAGATTCGTTAACTTTAGGCATGGCGCAGCAGTTTCTTGCTTGATTCCAACTACTCAATATTGCCTGAAACGCAGTCTTTCCCGTACTACAGCAGCTCACAACTGCCGCGATAAAGACCGGCCGCTTTGGTACAGAGCGACCGCCAGCGCGTTCTCATTAAGTAAACTTATTCACTTAGGGCAATAACTTCACGATCCTGTGCGACGACGCCCCTGACGGGTCATTTTTCGTCGGCCAGAGAGCCAGTATAACCCAGCTAAATTTCCACACGGAATTTTTTCCAGCGTTGTCGCAGCGCCGCAACCCGCGCTGGAATGGACCACCTTGCCAGTCTACGCCACCGCCCGGGTCAGCCAATCTGGCGAACAACATGGCAATTTGGCATCAATTCCCCGCCGCGTCGGCGACCTCTGCATTACTGTGCATCAACAATATGACCAGCGCATGACAGGCCGACAACAAAGGGCGGCAACGGTAGCCCGTTCCGCCCTGCTGGTCATGCCTAGATTGTGCCCGAATTTTCCGCGAGACAATCTCTCCAAAGTTCACACCGGCTTAACTGGCCTGACGCGCCGCCACCCAGGCCTTGATGCGGCGCTCCAGCACGTCCATCGGCAAGGCGCCCGCCCCCAGCACCTGGTCGTGGAACTGGCGGATATCAAACTTGCTGCCCAGTTGGGTCCGCGCATAATCGCGCAGCTCGAGGATCTTCAGCTGGCCGATCTTGTAGCCCAGCGCCTGGCCCGGCCACACGATGTAACGGTCGGTCTCGCTCTGTACTTCGACTTCCTCGATACCGGAATGGTCATGGAAGAAATCGACCACCTGCTGGCGCGACCACTGTTTATAGTGCAGGCCGGTATCCACCACCAGCCGGATCGCGCGCAGCATCTCGTCCTGCAGGTGGCCGTAATAGCTGTAGGGATCGGTGAAGAAGCCCAGCTCTTCGCCCAGCCGCTCCGAATACAGGGCCCAGCCCTCGGCATAGGCGGTGTAATTGCCCTGCTGGCGGAACAGCGGGAGACCGGCGATCTCCTGGCCAATCGCAATTTGCAGGTGGTGGCCCGGCACACCCTCATGCAGGGCAGTGGTTTCGATGTCGATCAGCGAACGCTGGGCGAAATCGCCGGTGTTGACCATGACCCGGCCCGGCCGCTTGCCATCGGCCGTGCCCTGATTATAAGAAGCCGCCGAGGCGCCCTGCTCGCGGAACGCTTCGACCTGGGCTATCTCGACCTTGCCTTTCGGCAGGATGCCAAACTGTTCCGGCAGGCGCGCATACATCTGCTCGGTGTACTTGTTGTAAAGATCAATGATGTGCTGGCGTGACGTCGGGTGCAGGGCCGGATTGCTGGCCAGTGCGGCATTGAAGCTTTTCAGGTCGGCAAACCCCAGTTTTTGCGCCACGCCCAGCATCTGTGCCTCGATGCGCTGCACCTCGGCCAGCCCCAGCTGATGGATCTGCTCCGGCGTCTGCTCGGTGGTGGTGGCGGCCTTGGCCTTGTAACTATAGCGGGCGGCGCCGTCCGGCAGCGACCACATGCCAACCTCGCGGCGACCGTGCGGCTGGTACTCGGTACTGACGAAGCGCGCAAATTTCTTATAGGCAGGCAACACGTCCTGGCGGATCGCGGCCAACACGGCACGCCGCAAGCGGGCCTGCTCGGCAGCCGGTATGCTGGCCGGGAATTTCTGCACCGGTTGCGCAAACGGCGAGGCGGCCGGCGCCATCGCAGCCAGCTCCTGACACTGCTTGGCAATCTTCGGGATCAGGAATTGCGGTGGCATCAGCTGGTCTTGCATGCCTTTGCGCATCTGCTGGGTGGTCTGCTCAAACAAACGGGGCAGCTTGTGCAGGCGCGCCAGATAATCCTCATAGTCCTTGACGCTGTCAAAGCTCAGCATGGCGACGATCTGCGGCGTATCGATGTGCACGCCGGAATTCTGCGCCACCGGCATTTCCCAATCCTTGAAGCGGGCCCCTTCCGCGTTCAGCCGCAAGGAGCGCAGCATCAGGTCGTGGTTCAGCTGCTCCTGCTCCGGGAAGCCGCTGGTATCGATCGCCTCGAAACGGCGCAGGAAGGCGGCATTGGCGCGCACATCGGCCTCGATGGCGGCGGGCGAAAAATCAGTCCAGCGGTCGTTATAACGCTTGTCGCCGATGATCGATGCCCACTCCGGGCTGCTGCGCATGGTGTAATCCCATTGCTCCTGGATCAGGCTGTCCAGCGCTTTGCGCCGGGTAGCGAGGTCGCCCGACTCGGCGCCGTAAGCCAGACTCATGGTCAGCGACAGCAACAGGGCGCCAGCGCCCAGGCGAGTAAAAGTAGTCTTCATGGCGGCAGTGTGAAAAGTTGGTGAGCTTGCAATGTAATAGAGCAAGTCCCCCACGTACAGGCCAAATCGGACAGACTGCAGAATTCAGGGCATGGATGGGGCGCTGGCGCGCCGCAGCGCACGCCAGCCGCCCCACAGCGTCGCCAGCAGCAAGGCCAGCGCCAGCACATTGACGACAAACAAGCCCTGCGACAAATGCACCACGGCGCCGATGCTGAGACCCGCCTTGACGCTGTAGCCGCTGGCGCCGCTGTAGGGGTAATAACTGAGCACTTGCAGCGCGTAATACAGCGCGCCGCCAGCCCAGCCGGCACGCCAGCCGCGCAGCGTCATGACCGCCGACAGCGCGCCCAGCAGCGTCGCCGCCACCAGCACCAGCTGCGCCGCGCCCTGCTGCGGCTGGCCCAGCCAGCCCAGCACCACGCCGCCCGTCAGCGCACTATTTAATAGCAGCACCCGCGCCAGCCACTTCTCCCACTCTCCCATGCTGCCCGTCCTCCTCGCCATGTCTGGCTGTCGATCCCGCTGCGCTCCCTATACTGGCACGGCTTCCAGCAGCAGCGCATGCTCAAAGCGCAGCGTCAGGAACTGACGCCGATCACCATCGAGCACCTTGATATCCTTGCCGTCAACGTAGTCACGCAGCAGCCAGCGGCCGCGGCCAAGTCCGCGGATCTCGATCGGACCATCCCAGTGCGGCGCATAGAAAGCGAAATACACCTTGCCATCTTTTTCTACCACATGCCCCTCCGGCTTATCGAAGCCGATGTCATACAGCTCGCCCCGATAGATGCCCTTCGGCAGCATTTTTTCATTGTAAATGCCGATCCATTTGCGCCATTGTAGTTCGCGCTCGGGCGTCAGCAAAAAGCTGTCCTTGGGCTTGGGATCGACCGGCCACGTAAATTTGGTCGATACCACCGCGCCGATGCCGACCGTGGAAGCGAAATCGTCGCCGCCATCGCTCAGTTCCACATGGTCGCCCGCGTACGGCGCCGACGGCCCCATCAGCGCCTTCAGCGTCTTGCCCTTGAGCCGGACTTGCCACGAAGACAACGGATCGGCGGCGGGCGCCTGATTCATATACGGCATGTTATGGAAGGCGTACGAGGTACCGCAGGGGCATAATTCAACCACCGCCTTCGGGTTGACCTCGCGCGCCGTGTCGAACACCATCTTCCAGAAGTCCTGCAACTTTTCGAACGACTCCTCCGGGCGCTGGTGATGATGGGCCGGGTTATAGCAGGGCGCCACGCCATTCAGGTGCTGGCCATCGAGCTTCAGGCCCTGATAACCCCACTCCCCCAAAATCTTGCGGATCAGCTGACGGGTCATCTCGATGGTCGGCCCGTAGGCCGGGCACAGGTACAGGCTGTTCCACCAACTGACCAGCTGCGGCGCACCGTCCTTATCGAGCAGCAACATGTCGCTATGGTCATGCAGCAGGTCCGAGCCGGGATCGACCGCCAGCGGCGTGATCCCCAGGCGCGCCTTCCGGCCGGCGTCGTTGATGGTGCCGACCAGCGCCCGCATGTCCGCCTCGCCGCCCGGGAACTTGTGACGGTCGATCTGCCAGTCGCCCTCGTTGGTTTGCCAGCCGTCATCCAGCACCGCCCATTCCAGCCCCAGCTCCTTGGCTTTTTGCAGCGTACCGACCATCAGCGGCACGCTGAACTGACGGTCATAGCCCCAGGCGCACCAGATCGGCTCGTAAGATGCGTCGGGCGCGTCGGGCGCGCGGATGCCGCGCTCGGCCATCACTTGGCGGTAGCGATCCAGCGCGCCGAAGTAGTCGCCGCTGTGCAACGCCAAAAAGGTATCCAAGGTCTCGAGCGCAGCGCCCGCTGGCAGGCTCGTCTCCAGTGCGAACTCAACGCCGAGGGCCACGCCATCCTTCAGCGCGCGCACCGGCAAGGCCACCAGGTGCGGCACGGTGTCGACATGGCCCACCGCCAGCCCGCAATCGCGCTGCCAGACATCGACCACCGGCGTACCGCCGCCGTAATCGGCGGCATTCATGCCCATGAAGTTGCGCTGGTCGAAGCCAGCGGCCACCGGCTGCACCCAGTCCCGCCGGTCCTGGTGGCTGGCGCCGGAAAAACTCCAGAACGCCGCGCGGCGCCCCGCCGCCGGCCGCAGGATGTGGCCGCTGTTGCCCCAGGCCGCCACATCGAGCGGCACGGTAGCGATGTTGCGGTAGGTAACACGTATCAGCGCAAAGCCCGGGTGACGCTCATAGAAGGTGATCGCGACCGTCTTTTCCACGCCTTCCGGTGAGACCCCCGTCAGCCGGTGCCGCACGCCCTGACCGTGCACACTACCGGCCCCGTTGATACGGTCGACCGCCTGCGCGGTCAGGCTGAAGCGCTCGATCCAGTGACCATTTTTCAGGCGCAGCCGCTCACTCGCAGCGAAGGCCGTAACGGCACCGGCGCGCGGGCCAAGTTTCGACAGCACACGGCAGCGCAATTGCTCGTCAAACTCCAGCAACATGGTCGCGTCGCCGATGCGGGCCACCCGTTTCCCCCCCTGCTGGTCCTTGACATTGCCGCTCTGGTTGGCGATCGCCAACGCCGACGTTGCGCTCGACGCCACTGCCGTTCCGGCCAGCCATCCGAGCAGGGTGCGTCGCCGTTTGTCATGCACTTGCTTCATACATTTCCTCATCTGCCAGTTTAGGTGAACCACAGCCGGCGCAGGCGCGGCCGCGGCCGCTCCCTACACCAGCACGACTTGTGTGCCGCGTCCCCGCAGCGCTTCGACCGTTTCCGACGCCACGCCGACGTCGGTGATGATGCAGTCGAGTTGTTCGATCTTGGCGATCACGGACAGGCTGCGGCGCCCGATCTTGGACGAGTCCCCCACCGCGACCACACTGCGCGCAATCTCCAACATGCGCGAGTTCAAGCGCGCCTCCAGCAGATGCGGTGTCATCACGCCGATCTCCGGGTCCAAGCCATCGAAGCCAAGAAACAGTATGTCCGCGTGCAAGCCCTGTAACGCCGCTTCCGCCTGCGGCCCGCCCAGCGAATACGAACTGGGACGCAGCACCCCGCCCAGCATGATCAGCGTCACATGCGGCACCCCCGCCAACAGCACCGCGATGTTCAGCGCGTTGGTGATGACGTTGATCATCTGCAGCTTCAGGCCGCGGATCCGCTTGGCGATCTCCGCCGTCGTCGTCCCCGAATCGAGGACGATGGTCTGGCCTTCGCCGATCAGTTTTACGGCGGCATCGGCGATGCGCATCTTTTCGGCGCGCCGCAAGGTCTGCTTGACGCCGATCGGCAAGTCCTCGTCGGCCCGCTGGGCCAGTGCGCCGCCACGGGTACGCACCACGGCACCGATCTCGGCCAGCACATTCAGGTCACTGCGCACGGTGACATGGGAGATGCCAAACATCTCCACCAGCTCGGCGACCGTGATGCGCCCGCGTTCGGCAACCAGCTCGCGGATGTGGCGGCGCCGTTCCTCGATCAGCATGCTGTTGTCAGCCAGCGCCTCCTTCGCCAATACTTTCGTTTCCGTGTGATGATGATTGTTCATTGCCGATCTTCCTGTTTCCCGCAAATAAAAAGTGATCCCAATCATACAGGCCCACGTCGCGAAAAGAAACGAAAGTTCGATAGCGCCCTCGGGTCAGCGCCGCCCGCTGACGCCGGCGCGCTTGCGCCACGCCGCCGGGTAGGCGCTTTCGGCATTTTCACGGAACAACTTGTCGATCACCCGGCGCGGCAGCGCCAGGCCGCTCACCGGCGCGTCCAGCTCGGGTACCGTCTGCCTGGTGGCAGTGGCAAAGTAGCGCCAGTCGCGCCGCCACACCGTGGCCAGATCGGCCGCGAAGTCCGCATCGCGCTGACTGCCAGATTGGGCCAGATCGGAGCCATACATCAGACGATCCTGGTATCTGATCAAGAACGCCCGTACCCGCGCGCGGTCGCGCTGCGACTGGTACTGCAGCTGACCGATGCGCGCTGCCAGATCGACATTGACGCCGGGATGCGCGTCGAGGAAATGCGCCAGCCGATCGATGTCCCACTCCAGCGACGCCAGGTGCACCCCGGTATAACGCAGCGTCGGATGGGTGGCCAGCAGCCGGTCACGGGCGGCCATCTGTTGCTCGTAGCCGGGCAGCTCCGGGTGGCGGTACATATGATAGGCAGGATGGGCCCGGAAGTATTCGCGATCGTTATTGACCGTCATGTGCTCCAGCGGCAGCCAGCAGTTGTGCGGTTCACCCTGATGGCCCAGCACCATCGTGCCGCGCTGCGCCAACCCGGCGAACAGCGCCGCAAAACGCGGGTCGTCGACCATCACCAGCGCGCCATCCGCCCCGCGCAACTCCATGCCGATGTTCTTCCAGACCTTGACGCCCACCGCGCCATCGGCGATCGCCGCGTCGAGGTCTTGCAGCGTGGCGGCAGTCCAATCGCTACGCTCGAAGCCCTGCGTGGCGAAGCTGGCGACCCAGGCCACCTCGCCGGGATAATCATGGGCCAGCGCGCTGGCAACTGCACGCTGCTGTGCCAGCGGCGGAAAGTCGCCGTAATCGACGTTGATGGTCAGCGCGCGGAACTTGTCCTTGCGGGCCTGGGCCAGATAAGCGCGCTGGCTGTCACCATGCAGGTGCAAGTGGGCATCGATCTTCCGTACCCGATCGAAGTCCGCCATCGTGTAGGTATCGACTGCGGCATGCGCGGGGAAGACCGACAGCGCCAGCAAGATGACTGCAATAAAAGTGCAACGCATAAACGTCCTGTAATGGGATGGATGGGGAGCGCGTTAGCGGGTGCTGGTCCCGAGGCGCGCCAGTGCCATGGCATCGAGTGGCGTGCCGGCACAACGGGCGGCGTACAAGGCTGCGCCGAGTACCGGTGCGAAGCGCGGCAGACTCACGCGATAGCACGACCGCCGGCGCGCCAGCGCCTGAATCAGCGGGGTCCGCAACGGGCCGGCCGGGGCCACCAGTCCTCCCGTGAATGAGACCGCGATTTCGGCCCCGGCATCGACGCCCAGCGCGGCCCGCACCGCATCCACCAGCGCCGCCAGTTCATCGGCCGCATGCGCGATGATTGATCCGGCCTGGCTGTCGCCCAATGCCGCCGCTTCGCTCACCAGGCCGGCCAACTGTGCGATGGCGCCACGCTGGCTCTGCATCCGGCCATAGATAACGCCACACAAGTCCAGATCGGCCTGCAGCTCAAGGCGCTCCCGCACCAGCCCATACAGCAAGCTCCGCGGGGCACGTCCATCGCTCATGCGCGAAAACAGGCCCAGTCCGGCGCGGGCGATCCAGTAGGCCGATCCTTCGTCACTGAACAGCTCGCCCCAGCCACCGGCACGCGCCTGCTTGCCGCCATGCTCGCCATAGGCCATCGACCCGGTGCCCGCAATGACACTGATGCCATCCGCCCCTGCCAGGGATCCGGCCCAGCTGCACACCATGTCGTTGCCGCAGCGATAACGGTGATGGCCGAGTACCGCCTGCGGTAGCGCATCGAGGACTGGCTGCACGCTGTCGTCTTCGCCATAGGCCGGCAAGCCGAAGAATGCCTGCGTGATGTCGCTGGCCCGCACACCGGCCAAAGAAAACAGCGCGCCGCAGCCGCGTTCGAGCAGCGCCGCCACACCTTCCATGCCGACTTCGAGATAGTAGGCGCTGCCTTCTGCATGCCGCGCGAGCACATTACCCGCCACGTCGACCAGTGCAAAGGCGGTCTTGGTGCCGCCGCCGTCAACCCCCAGATACATCGCGTCCCCCTTCCAATGGATAGATCGTCACGCCCTGTACCACGCGGTTCACCGTCCCCGAGACGCTCGGCGTGTCCGGCCGCAGGCCCAGCGCCAGCGACTGCAACAGTGCATAGCTCTGACAGAATACGATATACGGCAGCGCCAACGACAGTTCTGCCGCGTCGCTCATGCCATCCAGTACCACGCAATCCTGCCCCAGCCCCGGCTCCGCCATCCCACTCAAGGCCAGCACGCGGCCGGCGCGGCCGTCGTTGCGTAGTTCACGCAACAGGTCAAGGTCATAGCGGCGCGCGTGGGCATCGTTGGACAGCATGACCACCACCAGCGTATCGCGATTGACGATGGTTTTGGGACCATGGCGGAAACCCAGCGGCGAATCAAATAAGGCCACCACCTGGCCATCGGTCAGCTCCAGCAGCTTGAGGGCCGCTTCGCGCGCCAGGCCGCGCAACTCATTGCTGCCAAGGTACACGACGCGGCTGAAGCGCTGCTCGACCAGCGCGCGCAATGTCGGCAAGGCCGTCTGCATCACCGCCAGCGCGGCCGCCGACGATGCGGGCACCTGCGCTGCGCGCTGCGCGCCACCACCAAACGCCAGCGCGGCCGCCAACATCATCGACGTGAAGCTGGTAGTCATGGCGAAGCCGCGGTCATGGGTGGCATCGGGCAGCAGGATCGCCAGCGCATGCTCGCTCTCCTTGGCCATGCCATACAGCGCACCGTCGGCGTTACAGGTGATGATCAGATGGTGGATATCCGACACCAGCTGATCGGCCAGCGCCACCGCCGCGATGCTTTCCGGACTATTCCCGGAGCGCCCGAACGAGACCAGCAAGGTCGGCACCTCCGCCTGCAGGAAACGCTGCGGGCCGGACACCAGATCGGTGGTCGGTACCGCCTCTGCGCGCAGCCCTTGGCGCAGCAGCGCCGGCACCAGGCATTCACCGATGTAGGCCGAGGTCCCG
>JBGSBQ010000072.1:0-11124 GCA_041730475.1 Sphingomonadaceae bacterium | reverse complement strand
GTGGGTATGGATGATCGACAGCACGCGCAGCGCGGCGATGTGGTTGTAGGCGTTCGAATGGTCGGCCGCCAGCTGCACCGCGCGTGCCGCAGTCTGCAAGGCGGCGTCGGGGCGGTCGAGGAAGCATAGTGCGTGGGCCTGGCCACGCCGCGCCACGGTCTGGAAGTCGGCCTGCCGTAGCGCATCGGCACGTTCCTCCAGACGCTGGAAGGCGTGCAGTGCGGCCGCGTAGTCGCCCTTGTCGAGCGCCAGTTCGCCCTGGTATTGCAGGGCAATGGCGTAGCTGCGCCCGCCTACCAGTGGGGCCAGCAGTTGCAGCGCTTCCTGCAGCAGCTCTTCGGCGGCGTCGAGGCGGCCGAGGCGGCGCATGGTGTCGGCCGTGTGCATCAGGCAGGCGCCCACGCTGCGCGGCCAGCCGGTCGGGCGGGCCAGGTCGAGCGCGGATTGCATCCATTCCAGCGCCGACTGCAAGTCGTTGAGGATGACGAAGTCTTCGCCGATGTTGGTGGCGACGGTCATCGCGCAGCGCAGCTGGCCGGTGTGCAGTGCCGCTTCGTAACATTGGATGTAGTGGCTGGCGGCGCTGCCGAAGTGGTTGTGCAGGCTGGCCGACAGGCCGAGGTAGTCATGGACCCAGGTGGCGCTGGCGGGCGGCAGGTCGGGGTCGCCGCCAAAGTGCGAGCCCCAGCGCGCCGCCGCCAGATGGCGGTCGTGCAGGACAGTCCAGCGCGCGATGACGGCCTCGATGATGATCAGGCGCTGCCGGTCGGCGGCGCGCCGGGCGGCGGCGGCGGCCCGTTCCAGTTCGGCGTCGCGGCGCGGGTAGTCGCCGCAGTCGGTGGCGATCCAGCTGCGCAGCCAGTGGGCGTCGCTGCAGCCGGTCTCATCCTCCAGCGCACCCAGGCACAGGCCAGCGTGCGTGGCGAGCTGGTCGGCGATATCGAGTTCGCCCAGCAGCCAGTGCGCTTCCGCGTGCACCAGTTGCAAGCGGGCGCTGATCAGTTCGATATCGGATGGCGGGAGGTTGGTTTCAGGCAACAGTGCGAGGGCTTCGTCGGCCAGTGCGCGGGCCCGGCTGGTGTCGCGCTGGCGCAGATGCCAGGCCAGCGGGACTAGCAGCGGCAGGCGCGCGGGGCCGTGCAGGGGCAGCAGGGCTACCTCCCACCGGGCGACGTCCTCGTCTACCGCAAACATATCCATGGCCAGCCTTGACAGGGAAAATTTCCGTTAAGAATTATAGTCCTGAACCAGCCGGTGCTGCACGCTAATACAAGGTTTGTGATGATTCGTGCAACAGCTGGCCGTACAAGGTGTGGCGCATTCTCGCCACTTTGCCGTCCGCCACGGCGGCCAGGATCGCGCACTGCGGTTCGATCAGGTGGCGGCAGTTGTAGAACTTGCAATGGCCGAGGTAGGGCTGGAAGTCGACAAAGGCGCGTTCCAGCATGCCTTCGCTCAGATGGTACAGGCCAAATTCCTGGAAGCCGGGCGAATCGATGATGGACGAGCCGGGGCCCAGTTCGGGCAGCTGGTACAGGCGGGTGAAGGTGGTGGTGTGCTTGCCGGTGTCGAGCGCAGCCGAGATCTCGCGCACGGCGATGTCGGCCTCCGGTACCAGCAGGTTGATCAGCGACGATTTACCCATGCCGGACTGGCCGATCAGGATCGACGACTGGCCGGCCAACAGCGGCCGCAGCGTCGCCAGCGCGTGTTCGGGCTGAGCCTTGGCCGACACTTCATGCACCGGGTAACCGAGCGAGGAGTAGGGCAGCAGGCGTTCGCGGGTCTTATCCAGCGAGGCTGTGACGTCGGTCTTGTTCAGAATTAAACGGGCCTGGATGCCGGCCGCTTCTGCCGCCACCAGCGAGCGCGACACCAGATCGTCGGCAAAGCCCGGTTCGGTCGCGACGACGATGAACAACTGCGTCAGGTTGGCGGCCAGCAGCTTCGATTTGTACTGGTCGGAGCGGTACAGCAGCGTGTCGCGCTCGTCGATGCGGTCGATCACGCCCTGGTCGGCCGAAGTCAGCGTCAGTTGCACGCGGTCGCCGACGGCAACGTTGGTCTTTTTGCCACGGGTGACGCATTGCAGCTTCTGGCCCTCGGCCGTTTCACCCAGATAGTGGCGGCCGTGGGCCGCGATGATGGTGGCGGACAACTGGCTCATGGCGTCACCGTCGTGGCGGCATACAGCGCATTGGCGTGGGCGGCGCAGATGAAGTCGTTGATCGACAGGCCCTGGACGGTATGGGTGTCGTAGCGCACCCGGCATTTGTTATAGGTCACCAGCAGTTCCGGATGATGGTCTTCGGTATGGCAGACCCAGGCCAGCGCATTCACGAAGGCCAGGGTGTGATGGTAGTCGCGGAAGGCAAAGTCGCGGCACAGTTTGTTGTCGGCCAGCGTCCAGCCGGGCACCAGCGGCAGCAGCGCGGCGGCCGAGGCAGCGCTGAGGGCCGTCGTCACATGGGCGCAGCGCAGGGCCAGCAAGCCGGCGCTGCTGACGGGCAGGGTGCTCAGGGCGCTCATGCGGCCGCCAGATGCAGTTGCCGGATGCGCACGCTGGCCGGCGGGTGGCTGTCGTAGAAGGCCGAGTGCAGCGGGTCCGGCGTCAGCGTCGAGGCATTGTCTTCGTACATCTTAACCAGTGCCGACACCAGATCGGCGGCAGCGGTGTGCTGGGCGGCGAAGGCGTCCGCTTCGAATTCATGCTTGCGCGAGCTGAGCGAGGTCAGCGGTCCCAGCACAAAGGTGAACACCGGCAGTACCAGCATGAACAGCAGCAGCACCATGGCGTCATTGTTCTGGCCAGCCAGCGCCAGACCCAGCGGGTCAACGCCGAGGCCGGTGTAGAACCACAGCTGGTTCTTCAGGAAGCCCAGTAAGGCGAGCAAGGCCAGCGACAGGGCGAACATCATGACGATGCGCTTGATGATGTGTTTCAGCTTGAAGTGTCCCAGTTCGTGCGCCAGCACCGCTTCAATTTCCTGCGGTGCCAGCCGGGCCAGCAGCGTATCGAAGAAGACGATGCGCTTGTTGGCGCCGAAGCCGGAAAAATAGGCATTGCCGTGCGCGCTGCGCTTGGAGCCGTCCATCACGAACAGGCCTTTGGAGGCGAAGCCGACGCGCTGCATCAGACCTTCGATGCGCGCTTTCAGCGACTGGTCTTCCAGCGGCGTGAATTTATTGAACAGCGGCGCGATGACGGTTGGGAACAGCACCATCATCAGCAGCTGGAAACCGCTCCACACCAGCCACGCGTAGAACCACCACAGGTCGCCGGACTTGGCCATCAGCGTCAGCACCACCCAGACCAGCGGCAGGCCGATCACGGCGCCCAGCAGCGCGCCTTTCAGCATGTCGGCGAAGAACAGGCCGGGCGTCATCTTGTTGAAGCCGAAGCGCTGCTCCAGCTTGAACTGTTTGTAATAGTCAAATGGCAAGTCGATCAGACCAGAGATCACGGTGAACGCGGTCAGCAGGCCGAGCTGGTAGAGCATGCCGGGGCCGGTCTGCTGGAAGATCGCCAGCGACAGCCATTGCAGGCCGCCGAGCAAGGTGAAGCCGATCAGCACGACGCTGTTGACGAGCATGCCCAGCAGACCGAACTTGGTCTTGGCCACCGTGTAGTCGGCGGCTTTCTGGTGTGCGGCGAGCGGAATTTTCTCGGCGAACTCGGCCGGCACGGCGGCGCGGTGCGCCAGCACATGGCGGATCTGGCGCGAGGCTAGCCAGAAGCGCAGCAGCAGGGTCAACACCAGTAAAGCAACAAACAAAATCGAAAACGCGAGTGAATACATTCTGTGCCTGTGAGAAAATGGCGGATTAGGATTAACAAGGCCAAGAGAGAATTATGTCACAAGCTACCGAATTGCCCACCGCTTCCACACCCGAAACCGTCGTGCCGCGCCAGAATGAGATGAATCTGGTCTGGGTCGACATGGAAATGACCGGCCTGGAGCCCGATACCGACCGCATTATCGAAGTCGCCGTGGTGGTCACCGACATGCACCTGAACGTGCTGGCCGAAGGCCCGGTGTTGGTGATCCATCAGAGCGACGAGACGCTGGACAAGATGGATGCGTGGAACAAGGGCACGCACGGCCGTTCCGGCCTGATCGACCGCGTCAAGGCGTCGAGCGTGACCGAAGCGCAGGCCGAGGAAGAATTGATTGCGTTCATGCGCAAGTGGGTACCGAAGGGCAAGGCACCGATGTGCGGCAACACCATCGGCCAGGATCGCCGCTTCATGGTGCGCTACATGCCGAAGCTGGAAGCGTACTTCCACTACCGGAATATTGACGTGTCGACGCTGAAGGAATTGTGCAAGCGCTGGAAGCCGGAGATCGTCAGCGGCTTCAAGAAGCACCAGATGCACACGGCCATGGCCGATATCGTCGAGTCGATTGAAGAGCTGAAGTACTACCGCGAGCACTTCATCAAGCTGTAACGCGCGCCGCGCGCCAGCGGGAACCTGCATGCTGCGCCGTTCAAGGCGCGGCATCGGTTCCCGCTGTGGCGGGAACGACGGCCGGGATTATTCGGCTTCGTTGGCGCCGCAGCACTTCTTGTATTTCTTGCCACTGCCGCAAGGGCATTCGTCATTGCGGCCGACCTTGGGTTCGTCGCGTTTCAGCGTGGCCACGGCCGGTTTGCGGCGCGGCACCCAGAACTTGTAGATGGCTGGCAGGTTCGCTTCCAGATCCAGCGCCAGCTTGTGCGCCTTGACCGGATCTTCGACCAGTGGCAATTCCGCTTCTTCGATTTCGTCCGCGCCCAGCAGGTAAATCGGCTGCATCAACGGCGCCGCTTCCGAATCCCAGATCGCTTGCCACGAGCCCGGACGCAGTTCCATGCCTTCCCAGAAACCCCAGCACCAGGCTTCGGCGTCGATCAGCGTCTGGCCTTCGTGCTCGTGCTCAACAAACAGCGGCTCGAACTCTTTCGGGGCGACTTCAAACGTCACCAGCACCTCGTTCATGAAGCGCGTGATCAAGTGCAGGATGCGTTCTTCTTCCTTGGCGTGCTTGAACTTCGGCACATCGGTGTCTTCCTGGCCCCATACGCGCTTCAGCCACTCGGCCGGCATGATGGTTTCCGGGCCGATGGCGATGGCGGTCAGGTAGCCATGGAGCATGTCCATGGTCATCGCATCTTCCGGGCTGCGGTCGGACAGCAGGAAGCTGTCCAGTTCGTCAAATTCTTTTTCGCTCAAAGGCTGGTCGAGTTGCATGGCTTGCTCTTTTTATTGGATGGAAGGCGACAGTATACGCTGCGCAGCGGCGCCGCGCCCAGATGTTTGCGCACGGCGCGCCGCCGCCCCGTACAATGGCGGCATGAACCCAGATATCCACGCAGACGATCAAGCAGACGAGCAAGCAGAAGAGCAAGCCGGCGAGCATGCCGGCGCGACCCGGCCACCCCATCCGTTCTCGGCACTGGGCCCGGACTGCGTGCTGGACGCGCTCGACAGCGTCGGCTTGCGCGGCGACGGCCGGCTGCTGGCGCTGAATAGCTATGAAAACCGGGTGTATCAGGTCGGCATCGAAGATGGTGCGCCACTGGTGGCCAAATTTTACCGGCCGGCGCGCTGGAGCGACGCCGCGATTCTGGAAGAACATGCATTCACCAGCGAGCTGGCCGAGCGCGAAATCCCGGTAGTGCCGGCGCTGGCGCTGGATGGCCGCACGCTACACCACTATCAGGGCTTCCGCTTCGCCGTGTTTGCGCGCCATGGTGGACGGGCGCCCGAGCTGGGCGATCCGGCCGTGCTGGAATGGACCGGGCGCTTCATCGGCCGCATCCACGAGGTCGGTGCGCTGGCCAGCTATCGCGAACGGCCCAGCCTGGACCTGGCCACCTTCGGCACCGAGCCCCGCGCTTACCTGCTGGCCCATGATTTCATCCCGCCGGAACTGCGGGCCGCCTACACCAGCGTGCTGGACCAGGCGCTCGATGGCGTCCAGCGCTGCTACGAGCGGGCTGGCCAGCTGGAGCAATTGCGGCTGCATGGTGATTGCCATGGCGGCAACGTGCTGTGGACCGATGCCGGCCCCCATTTCGTCGACTTCGACGACAGCCGCATGGGGCCGGCGATTCAGGACTTGTGGATGATGCTGTCCGGCGAGCGGGCCGAGCAGGTGCGCCAGCTGGCCGATATTCTGGCCGGGTACGAAGATTTCCGCGAGTTCGATCCACGCCAGCTGTATCTGGTCGAAGCACTGCGCACGCTGCGCCTGATCCATTATTCGGCGTGGCTGGCGCGGCGCTGGGACGACCCCGCCTTCCCGCTGGCCTTTCCCTGGTTCAATACCCAACGCTACTGGCAAGACCGCATCCTCGAACTGCGCGAGCAGGTCGCGCTGATGGACGAAGCCCCGCTGTGGCCGGTCTAAACTGAAAACGCGGTCTGTCCCTAATGCCGTTAAGTTAGGGCGCAGATCTGCTGGCAAACTCCACCGACGCAAAGCCGGGGTCAGACCCGGCGGGTCTGACCCCAGATCTTGTCTTGGGGGGCAAGCGCACGCTACGGCACGCTAACTTAACGGCATTACGGTCTGTCCCCGGTTTTTGATAAGGCTGGAATTGACGGGCTTTTACCTGTCTCTTTGACGCCAGCCGCTGGGCGCGCGTGCTCGATAATGTTTACTCAGAAGTCCCGGTTGGTGCCGGGGCGCACGATTAAGCGAGAACTCTCATGCACGCACAACTGGCTCAGCGCGAAAACGCCAACCTTACCGTCGCCTATTCCGCCGAGCAGGCGGTGTCGCATGATCAGGCCGAACTGACGCATGCGCCCGTGCCGGAGCGCGCTGCGATGGAAATGAAGGCGATCCACGAGGCCATCGCCCGGGTCGAGGCGGAGGCCAAGGCGGCCTGCGCCGCCGAGAGCCGGGCCCATGCGGAATCCCGCGCCCGCGCGCTGGCCGAGGACCGCGCGGCCACGGATGCGGCTGCCGCTGCCATGGCCTTGCAGAATGCGCAAGCGTCGGAAGAGGCGATTGCTGCCAATCGCGACCGGCTGGAATCGCTGCGCGCCGCAGCGCAGGCCAGCGTGGCGCGGCTGGAGGCGGTCAAGCAGGAAACCGCTGAATTGCGCGCCCGCGTCGAGGCCGATACGCAGATCCGTCTGGCTGCGGAGCAGCGTGCCAAACAGGAAGAAGCCAGCCGCAAGCGGGCCAGTGAGCAGATTGCGGTGGAGTCGGAACTGGCCGAGGCCGCCGCCCGCGCTGCCGAGGAATTGAGCGTGCAGACCGAGCAAGCGCGCTTGCAGGCGGTCGAACGCGTGGCCGCCGTGCAGGCGGCCAAGGAAGAAGTGGTCGGGATCGCGTCGGCCGATGCCCGCGTTGCCACGCTGGCGCGGGAACGCGAACGCCACGCTCATGCGGCCCGTCAGACCGCGCAGATGCTGGTCGAAGCGGAAGGCGAGGCGCTGGACTTGACCAAGCAGCGCGAGCGCGCAGACCAGATCGCGCTGGAATCGGCCTTCAACCGCGCGGCCGCCGAAGTGCGGGCGCTGGAGGAGGCGCGCGCGCTGGCCCATCTGGAACAGGAACGCGAACAGATCGCGCTGGCGCAGGCAGAATCGGAGCGCAGCGCTGCGCAGTCGCTGCATTTGCGCCTGCAGACTGAAAAGGAAATCCGGGATGCCGCCATCCATCGCGAACGTCTGGAGCATATCGCCGTCACCAGCGCGCAAGCGCGGCGCGATGCCGAGACCCGCATCCTGGCGGCGACCGAGGCGCGGATCGAAGTCGACAAGCAATTGCGCACCGTGGCACTGGCCCGGGCCCAGGCCGAGGAAGATGCGGAACTGTCGGCCTTGTCCAAGCTGGAGGCGGAATCAGCAGCCATGGAACAGGCCCGGCTGCGCAAACTGGCCGACGAGGCGGCTGCCGAGGCAGCCCGTGCCGATGGCGTCGAACAGCAGCGTGCAGCCCAGCTGGCCGAGGAGCGGGCCGCGCTGGCACGGGCGGCCGCAGATCTGGCCGCCAGCCAGAATAATGCAGAACAACAGGAGATCGCCGTGCTGGCCCAGCACGTGGCGGCACAGGGCGAGGCGACCGCGCTGGCCGAGCAGCGTGCCGCGCAGGCGGCAGCCTTGCTGCATGCGGAACAGCAACGGGCGACGGCCGAACAGCAGGCCATCGCTAGCCTGAAGGAAAAACTGGAAGCCGAGCAGACCGCCAGTGCGGCAGCTCAGCAGCGCATCGCGGCTGAGCTGGCGCAGACTGAAGCCCTGCAGCTGCAGGCGCAGGCCGAGCAGCGCCTGGCGGCGGCGGCCGACAAGGAGGCCGAAGCCGCCCGCGTTATTGCGCAGCAGGTCACGCTGGAAGCGGAGCAGAAAGCGCTGGCGGCACAGGCGCAGGCCGCGCAGGCGCGTCTGGCCGTCGAGCTGGGGGCGGTGCACGAGGAGCGCGCCCGCGCTGAGCAGGAGAAGGCTGCTGCGGCGCAAGCGCTGCTGCAAGCCGAGCGCGAATTTGTCGAGACGGAACGGCAGTCGCTGGCGCTGATTGATCAGAAGCTGACCCAGCAGCGTTCCACGACGGCGGCGGAAGTACGGGCCTCGAAGGCGATAGCGCAGCGGCTGGAAGCGGAGAAACAGATTGCGACGGCAGCCCGGGCCCGGGCCACGGCCGAGCAGGCCGAAGCCGATGCTATGCAGCAGCGTGCGCTGGCGGAGCAGGCCGCGCATCAGGCGGTAGCGGACAAGGCCACGGCGCAACAGGCCTTGAGGGAAGCGGCGCAAGCGCACGCCGCCATGCAGCGCAAAGTGGCCGACACCACGGCGGCCATGTCGGCGGCCAAGCACAAACTGGCGGAACTGGAAGGGCGTCGGCTGGCGGCGGCACAGAAGGCCTTGCTGGCATTGCAGGCCAAGGTTGAAGCGGAAGAGAGTGTTTGCAAGCACGCGGAAGAGGGCGCGATCGCGGCCGAACTGGCGGCGGCCCGGGCCCGTGCTGAGCGCGATCAGTCGGCCAGCATGGCACGGGCAGTGATCGGACGGTTGACGCAGACGGTGGAGGCAACGGCTGGGGTTTGGCGCGCCCGCTGATTAGCGGGGGGGGGGGGCTATGTCCTCTGTCAAGCAGTTGCGAGCGGTGCTGGACCATAGATTGTCCCGTCGCGCAGCATGGAGGACATCATGTTGCAACGCCGCCGTTTTCCAAAATAGCCGCCAGCGCTTGCTGTAGCCTCGCAGCAAAGCCGGGGTCAGACCCGGCGGGTCTGACCCCAGTGTTACGCCGGTGGGGGCAGACGCCGCGCGCTCAGGGGCTGGTCATGCATTTCCCCATGGCGCGGATAGGGGCAACTTCTTCGCAACTTCTCGCTTACTGGGTGATCTGCACTTTGGCGATGTAGTACTCGGTCTCGCCGAAACATTGTGTCGGCACGCCTTTATGCTGTTCGTAGCTGAGCAGTACGCGCTTGCCGGTGGCGGCCATCAGCTGGTTGGCCACATTGTCGTCGCGGACACTGAATTCAAACTTCTCCGGGATCGCGCCCGGCATCGACGTCAGCAGCAATTCCCCTTCCCACGTTTTGCAGATCCAGCCCCGGCGTGAGAATTTTTGCAGGTAGCCGGCCCGTTCTCCTTCGGAATAGGAGAGGTGCAGCGTGATCCAGCAATAGGCGGCAAACAGCAGGATGGCCGCTGCTACGAGCGCGGCCAGCAGCAGGGAAACACGTTTCTTGGTGATCATGGGTCAGTGTAAGGTAAAGTAAATGTTTCTATCGTAGCATCAGTAGACCACGGCGCGCTGTTTATAGCGCACCGAGGACCACAGCGAGACGGCGATGAAGGCAACCCCGGACAGGCCGGTGAACCATTCGGGAATATGGTATTTGACGCTGGCCAGCATGATCAGCGCCAAAATGCCGATCGCATAATGGGCCCCGTGTTCCAGATAAACATATTCATCCAGTGTGCCCTTGTGCACCAGAAACACCGTCAGTGAGCGCACGAACATGGCGCCGATGGCCAACCCCAGCATGATGATGACGACGTCGCTGGTGATGGCAAAGGCCCCGATCACGCCATCAAAGCTGAAGGAGGCATCCAGCACTTCCAGATACATGAAGCCACCGATGCTGCCTTTGACGGCGCCGGAGACCACCGGGCCGACGCCCGTTTCGGTGACGTCGTCATCGTCGTCGGGCTGCTCGCCTTCGAGCAGGGTGCTGATCCAGCCCACCGTCAGGTAGACCACCACGCCGACCACGCCGGCCGCCAGCACGCTGTATTTTTCCGTTTCACTGACCAGCCCGGCGCAGCCGTATACGGCGCCCAGCGTCAGCAGGATGGCCAGACTTTCGGTGCCGTGCTGGCCAAATTTTTGTTCGACCCAGCCCAGCCAGTGCAATTCTTTTTCTTCGTCGAACAGGAAGTTCAGGAACACCAGCAGCAGGAAGGCGCCGCCAAACGCGGCCACCTGGGCGTGGGCATTGGTCAGATGCATCGAATACACCTCGGGCGTGGCGGTCGCCATCTGCCACACTTCGACCAGCCCCAGGCCGGTCGCCACGGCCACGATCAGCAGCGGGAACAGCAGGCGCATCCCGAACACGGCGACGACGATGCCGACCGTCAGGAACAGCTTCTGCCAGAACGCATCCCAATGGCGCAGCACCGAAGCATTTACCACGGCATTGTCAAACGATAGCGACACTTCCATCACCCCCAGCACGGCGGCAATCCAGACTGCCTGCAACAGGCCGGGCGTGCCGCCATGCTGGTAGCCCCACCAGGCGGCCAGCAGCATCAGGATGAACGTAACGAGGAAGGATATTTTGAAGTGCTGCATGACAGGTCCGGACAGTAGTTGAAAGTTTCCTTTATTGCAGCGAATTCTATATTACTTGCTTCCGCCGCTGGGGAACGTTCTGCGATAATTGCGCGACAAATAGAAAACCGCCTCAAGGACGCCCCATGGATTTCGCTTATCTTCTCACTCCGCTGCTGACCTGGATTACCGTCGGCCCCATCAAATTCCTGATCAATAGCGCCAAAGCGCGAAAGTGGGCCTTCAATCTGGTCGGCAACGGTGGCTTCCCCAGCAACCACAGCGCCGTCGTCTCCAGCATGGCGACGCTGATCGCGCTGCGTGCCGGCATGGGCCATCC
>JBGSBQ010000071.1:0-11193 GCA_041730475.1 Sphingomonadaceae bacterium | reverse complement strand
GCGCGGCGGCGCGGGCTGTGATCGACGCCGATGCGCACGCTACGCTGGCCGTCGGCAGCGAGGCGCTGGCCCCTGTTCAGCGGGCTGCGCAGCACGCCGTTGTGGGCCTGGGATTGCCAGGCATTTAGTGGATAGCTGCTGGGGCTGCCGGCCAACAGGGTCTCTTGTGCGTTGCCATGGCCGTGGTCGCGGTTCAGGTCGAGCAGGCTTTGCCAGTCCAGCGTGGCGCCGTCGCTGCCTTTCCAGTTCAGCCGCGGTAGCAGGCTGAGGCGACCGAGCTGGCGTTCATTGCGTTCGCTGGTGGCCCGCAGCGCGTCCGCTGTGCTGCTGCGTTCCAGGCTGTGCGGCGTTTCACGCCAGGCGCTGTCGCTGAGTGTGGCCGTCAAGCCGTAGCCGAGCGCGTCCTGCTGCGCGCTCAGTTGCAGCGCTGCTGATGGCACGGCGCGTCCGGCCAGCTGTTCCACCGTCAGCTTCAGCTCTTGGCGCGGCTGGCGACTGCCTTTGCGCAGGATCAGGTTGATGCTGCCGGCGCTGCCCTGGGCGCTGTATTCGGCGCTGGCGCTGCGCAGGATCTCGATGCGGTCGATCAGCTCGGGGGCGATGCTGTCCAGCGCCAGACCGGCCGGTGCCGGGGCGCCGTTGATCAGCAGTTGGGTATAGCCGGCGCCGAGGCCGCGCAGGCGGATCTCGCCGCCCACAACGCTGACGCCGGGTTGGCGTTGCAGTACGGCGGCCAGGCTGTTGTCGCCGTAGGCGGCCAGTTCGCTGCGGCTGACGACGATGCGCAGCGTGCTGTCGTTGCGGCGCACACTGGTCGCCGTCGGGCCGCTGATCTCGACCCGTGGCACGGGGTCGGGGCTGGTCGCAGCCAATTGGGCGTGGGCCGCAGCGCACAGGCACAGCAGTAGGGGGAGCAGCAGGGGCGTGGGCAGGAATGGTAAGGTCATAGGAATCGTTGGGGTTCAGGGGAAAGTGCTACGGGGCCGAGTATCGCCGTGCTGCGGGGGCGCCGCGCAGCACTGTGTGACGAGTCCCCGGAACGCCGGGACGACGGGCGCCCGCCGCCGCGCTGGCGCCCGTCGGGCGCTGCTATACTCGCTGCCCATGACGTCGCCATCCGATCCGCGGCCTGCCCGCCAGCGCGGGGCCTGGCCCGCCGCTTATATCCTGCTGTTCAACCTGCTGGTCTGGGGGCTGCTGTGCGCGGCCGGCGCGGCCGGGGTCTACAGCGACCTGCAACGCGATGGCAGCGGCCGCGCCTATGCTGCCGTGCTACAAAACTGGGTGTGGAATCATCTATTGCTGGCGGCGCTCAGCAGCGCGTTGTACCTGACCCTGCGGCGCTGGCCGTCCCTGCTCGCCAGTGCCGGCCGGATCGGCGCCGCCTATCTGCTGTTGCTGCTGCTGTTCCTGCCGCTGCAGCTGTACTATCTGGCGGCACTGGGGGTATGGCGCGCCGGCGGCGTGCCGGACTGGCCGCATGGCTGGGTGGCGCTATGGCAGACGCCCGGTTTCAATGTCTTTCTCGAATTTGCCTGGACCAGCGGTACCTATGTGGCCGTGTGTGCGCTCTCGGTCTGGCGCGCGGCTCAGCAACGCGAGCGGGCCTGGCGCGATGTGCAGACCGATAATCTGCGCCTGCATCTGGAACTGGAACGCCAGCGCATGCTGGCACTGCGGGCGCAACTGGAACCGCATTTCATCTTCAATGCGCTGAATGCGATCAGTGCGCTGGTGCGCACGCGCGACGAAGATCTGGCGCTGACCGGTATCCAGCGCCTCAGCGAGTTGCTGCGCTACGCGATGACGGCCAGCAGCCGCGACTGGGTCAGCGCGGCCGAAGAGCTGGCCTTTGTGCGCGATTACCTCGACCTGCAACGACTACGCTACGGCAGCCGCTTGCAGGTTCAGATCGATGCCGATCCGGCCCAGCTGGCGGCGGCCGACTGCCCGCCACTGTTGCTGCAGCCGCTGGTCGAGAATGCCTTGCGCCATGAGCTCGATTGCCACGATGGTGCGGGTGACCTGCGACTGGCCTTGCACTGCACCGATGCCGCACTGCAGATCAGCGTGTCCAATCCTGCCGTGGCCGGCGCCCCGGCCAATCCCGGGCTGGGACTGGGGCTGGCGAATACGCGCGCGCGGCTGCAACTGGCGTATCGCGGCGCGGCCACGCTGGTCAGCGCAGAGCGTGACGGCCGCTTCGACGTCACGATCCGCATGCCCTTGCATGGCGCGGAGCCGACATGACGTCGCCGCTACGGGTGATGCTGGTGGATGACGAAGCGCCGGGCCGCATCAATTTGCGCTACGCGCTGGCGCGCCATGCGGGCTGGCAGGTGGTGGCCGAATGTGCCAGCGCGGCCGAGGCGCGGGCGCTGCTGGCGAGCCAGCCGGTGGATCTGGTGTTCCTCGACATCCAGATGCCGCGCGAATCCGGGCTCGATCTGGCGCGCAGCTTGCTGGAACTGGCGGCGCCGCCGCTGGTGATCTTTGTCACGGCCTACCATGCTCACGCGCTGGACGCGTTTGAAGTCCATGCACTGGACTACCTGCTGAAGCCGTTCGACAATGCGCGCCTGGCGCAGGCGCTGGAACGGGCGGCGACGATGCTGGCACAGCGCCAGTTGGCAGGCTATGCCCCGGCGTTGCAGGCGTTTTTGTCGAGCCAGTCGACGCCGGCGCCGGGCGGCTACTGGCAGCAGCTCAGCGTCCGCTCGGTGGGACGGATCGAATGCATCCGGCTGGCTGACGTGTTGTGGCTGGAGGCCGAAGGTAATTACGTCAAACTGCATCTGGCGCAGCGCGCGGTACTGTACCGCATGCCGCTGAGCCGACTGGAAGCGCAGCTGGACCCGGCCGGTTATTTGCGCGTGCACCGGCGCGCCATCGTGGCCCTGAACCAGCTGGCGACGCTGCAAGTACAGGGCGACAGCAGCTACCAGTTGACGCTGCGCTGCGGCGCCACGGTGGCGGTCAGCGAGCGCCATTTGGAGGCGCTGCGCGGGCACCTGGGCAGTAGCTGAAAACGTGGTCTGTCCCTAATGCCGCTATGTTAAGGCGCAGTTCGGCTGGCAAACCCCACCGACGCAACGCCGGGGCCAGACCCAGCGGGTCTGACCCCAGTTCTTGTCCTGGGGTGCAAGCGCGCGCTTCGGCACCTTAACTTAGCGGCATTATGGTCTGTCCCCGTTTTTACCCGTTGTTAGCTGCGCTGCGGAGCGACCTGAGGCAGCAGCATGCGCACGACGGTACCGCTGCCGGGCGTGGAGTCGATGGTGATGCGGCCGCCAAGAGCGCCGGTGACGATGTTGTAGACGATGTTCATGCCGAGACCGGTACCACCCTGGCCCATCTTGGTGGTGAAGAAGGGGTCGAACACGTGGCGCAGCACCTCGTCGCTCATGCCGATGCCGTCGTCGCCAAAGTCGAGCTGTACCATGCCGTCCGCCTCGGCGCTGGCGCGGATCGTGATGGTGCCGTGCGCGCGTTGCTCAAAGCCGTGTTTCAGGGCGTTGTTGATCAGGTTGTTCAGGATCTGGTACAGACCGCCCGGATAGGAGTCGAAGCGCATGCCGTCCGGGATCTGCAGCACGATCTCGCAACCGGCCTGCCGCAGCCGTGGCATGTAGGTGGCCACCGTATCGTGCACCGCCGCTAGCAGGTCGAACTGGCGGCGCTGGTCATTGGTCTGGTCGACCGCGATCTGCTTGAAGGAGGCAATCAGCTCGGCCGCCTTGTGCAACGAGCCGGCGATCAGGGTGCTGGCCAGCTGCACTTCTTGCAAGTGCGCGGTCAGCTCGGAACGGCGCAGCGCACCGGCCGCCACATGCCGTTCGAATTCGGTGACGCGGTCGCGCAGCGCCGTCGAGGCCAGCAGGCTGTTGCCGATCGGCGTGTTCAGCTCGTGCGCGATACCGGCCACCAGCGAGCCGAGCGAGGCCATCTTTTCTGCCGCCAGCAGTTCGTGCTGGGTGCGCTGCAAGGTGTCGACTGCGCTGCTCAGGTCGCGGTTGGCCCGCTCCAGCGCGGCCGAGCGTTCCTGCACCCGGCTTTCGAGCGAGATGTTCAGGTCTTTCAGTTCGCGCTTGGCATTCAGTTCTTCGGTCAGGTCCAGCAGTGCCCAGATGATGGCGGGGCGGCCGTCGAGCACCAGCGAGGAAGACCAGATGGCGACGCGGCCGACGCTGCCGTCCGGCAGCAGCACGCCGGCGATGGCACCGTGTACGGCGCCTTCGTTGAGGTACATATTCCAGATCCGGTCGCGCTCGATGGTGCTGGCCCAGAACGTCACTTCGTCCGAGCGTTTGCCGACCAGCTCGCGCGCCGCCTCGCCAAAGGTGGTGGCCACGGCGCGGTTGGCGGCGACGATGCGGCCGTCGCGGTCGGAGACCGTTAGCGGCAGCGGCGCCACGTCGAACAGGGTCTGGAAGCGCGCTTCCGATTCCACTAGCCGTAATTCGGAGCGTTCCAGTTGCGCCACGCGGTCGCGTAGCGCCTTGCTCATGGCGTTCAGCGAGTGCGTGAATACGGCAATCTCATCATTGCCCTCGACCGGCGCGGTGCCGCTGTAATCGCCGGCGGCAATGCGGGTCGACTGGGTGGTCAGGGCCCGCAGGCGGCGCCCGATGCCGCGCGTGAAGGCGTAGAACAACAGCACGCCGAGCAGCAGGCCGCACAGCGAAATCGCGCCGCCCTGCAGCAGCACTTCATCGCGCGCCTGTTCCAGGTCATTGGTGGAGAGGCCGAAGTTGACGCTGCCGACTTGGTTGTCGCGCAGCAGCAGCGGCGCGCGGGCATGCAGGATAGCGCCGTCGATCAGCGTGCGCACGCCCTTGAAAGCGGCACCGCCACCTTTGCGCAGCAGCGCCGGCAACACGACGTCACGCGACCCGGCTTCAACGATGGGGTGGTTATTCTGGTCCAGCACCACGATGTAGCGCACGAAGCTGTCTTCGGGGTCGGCCAGCATTTCGCCGAGGTAGGCGTTCAGCTCTGACAGGCGGCCGCGGGTGGCATACGGACTCAACGACAGGTTTAGCGTGACCGCATATTCTTGCGCGACGCGCTCGGCGTTCTTGCGCACTGCATCGTCCATTAGACGCAGGCTGTTCCAGATCAGCAGGCCGACCACCGCCGCCTGGATAACGGCACTCAAGACTAAAAATTTCGCGCGCAGCGACAAATTCAAAACGGGCTCCCTTATGCCGCGACCGGGCAGCGCGCATACCCGCCGGATAGGCGGGTGCACACGCTGCGGGCCGTTCAAGGCAGGGTCAGGATCACTTTGATGCTGTCGTCCACTGCCGACTTGTCAATATACCCGATCGCCTTGGGATCGGCAGCAACTGCTTTCTTGACTTCGGCGTTCGACGCGTATTCCTTTGGGGGCGTGGCCTTGCCGGTGAATACCAGCTTGGACCAGATCGCCTTTACCTGGGCCGGATCTTTGTCAGCCACCTTGTGGTAAAAGTCGGCCCGGATCGGCGAGCCTTCGGGCTGGTCGACCGGGGTGAACATGGACGATTTGCCGAGGAAGAATTGCGACGCCTGTTCCGAGAACATGCGGGTGGCCGGGTTGGCCTTGTTGACGATCACGACCGTTTCGGCGTGGGCGGTCAGTGCGGCCGCAGCCAGCAGCCCCAGCGTGAGGGCAGAGCGCAGGATGTGCATGGCAAGCTCCTCAGAAGACGAAGTCGAGCGAAGCGCCGACTACGGTGACGCTGTCTTTCAGGCCGGTGGCCGGGCCGTAGATCAGGCTGCCGGTCTTGGTCTTCGGCTTGACCCGGTCCACCTGTACCTTCAGGGCCATCGACTTGGCGAAGTCCCAGCGCACGCCGACCAGGTCGGAACTCTGCTCGGCCGCGGCCAGCAGGCTGCGCACCGTGGCCGACAGCACGCCGGTGGCCGGGAAGCCGGCCGGCAGCGTCACCGAACTGCCATGCTGGGTAATGCTGGCGTGGCTGTAGTAGGGCAGCACTTTGCCGATGCGGTAGCCGGCCATGAAGTACCAGGCATTGGTGTCGGGGATGTAGACCTTGTCCTTGGCGCGGCGTTGCGCGTACTCGGTTTGCAGCACGATGTCATGCCAGTCGAGCGTGGCGCCGACGGCGGTGAAGCCGATCTTCTTGCCCGTGGCGAAGGACATGTCCTGGCCCAGCTGGCCGAAGCCGACCGCCGTCAGGGTGTTGGCCAGGTTGTTGATGGCGGTTAAGTCATTGCTCGCGATCTTGGCCTGCAGGTGCGCCATGCGCAGCACCAGCGGACCATGCTCGATGGCGGCGCTGACGGCAAAGGCGGGCGCCCGGTAGGTCGCCACGCTGGCCGTGGCCGGGACGAACAGCTTGCCCCGGCTGACGCCGACGGCGCTCTGGACGGTGAAATTGGTGTCGCCAAACGCATGCTGGTAATTGACGTCCACACCGTCCAGGTTCTCGATCGGGTCCTGGGCATATAGCTCGACCGGCGGGCGCATCATGGTGTTGGCATAGCCGACGTTCTGGTAGTCCGAAATCATGAAGGCCGGCAGCACCACGCGGCCGACGCGGGCATTCAGTTCGTCATTGATGCGGTACTTCAGGAAGGCCCAGGTCAGGTCGGTGGTGAAGGTGGTGCTGGTGTTCTTGCGGGTCAGTATCTGCACCGTGCCGGACAGATCGTCATTGATCTTGTAGCTCGCTTGCAGGCCAAGATTGGAATCGAGACCGATCTTGACTTTGTCGGCCACGCCTTCGGCCTGGTTGTAGCGCACGAATTGGGCCTTGTCGGTATCGGTCTTGGCGACGCCCAGCGTGCCGAAGCCGCTGATGCTCAGGTTGCCATCGTCCAGCGTGCCGGCCTGGGCGGCACCGCAGGCGGCGAGCAGGACACTGCTCAGGAGTTGTCTTTTCATGGTTGTCCCTCAAATTCACACGGTGGGCCGTGTCTGTAGGTGGCTGGCAAGGCGGCTGCCAGAACCGGGCGGCATTGCGCTGCCTCAACCTTACCTTAGACCAATTTGCCGAGCGGATATAGTCTTATGCGTGGATTCGTGCGACCGCAGCGTCAGGATGTGGTTTTTTTGTTGGCGTTGTATAGCACAACGCCCGGACGGGCCGGGCGTTGTGGGAGGGCAGCAGGGGTGACCGCTTATGGCAGCGTCAGGATCACTTTGACGGTGTCATCCACCGCCGATTTGTCGATGTAGCCGATGGCTTTCGGGTCGGCCGCGACGGCTTTCTTGACCTCGGCATTCGACGCGTATTCCTTTGGTGGCGTGGCCTTGCCGGTGAACACCAGCTTGGACCAGATCGCCTTCACCTGGGCCGGATCCTTGTCCGCCACCTTGTGGTAAAAGTCGGCCCGGATGGCCGAGCTTTCAGGCTGGTCAACCGGGGTAAACATGGCCGATTTGCCGAGGAAGAATTGCGACGCCTGTTCCGAGAACATGCGGGTGGCCGGATTGGCCTTATTCACGATCACCACGGTTTCAGCCGCGGCAGGCAGGGCGGCTGCGGCGCACGTGGCCAGCAGCACGGAGGTCAGTAGTTTATTCATGTTGGGCATCCAATCAGAAAACGAAATCAAGCGCAGCACCGACGACGGTGACGTCGCCCTTGAAGCTGGCGCTCGGGAAGATCAGCGAACCGTTCTTGGTCTTCGGCTTGATGCGATCCACTTGCACTTTCAGGGCCAGCGACTTGGCGAAGTCCCAGCGCACACCGATCAGGTCGGAGGACTGTTCTGCCGATTGCATCACATTGGCCACGGTGGCCGCCAGTACGCCAGCTTTCGGGAAGGTGGCCGGCAGCGTGACCGAGTGGCCGGCATCCTTGATCGAGGCGTGCGAGTAGTACGGCAACACCTTGCCAATGCGGTAGCCCGCCATCGCGTACCAGGAATTGGTGTCCGGGATGTAGACGGCTTCCTTGGCACGACGCTGCGCGTATTCGGTCTGGACCACGATGTTGTTCCAGTCGGCGGTGGCGCCGATCGAGGTGAACCCAATCTTCTTGCCCTCGATCAGGCTCATGTCCGCCGCCAGCTGCTTGAAGCCGACCGCGCCCAGCGTGGTGGTCAGGCTGTTGATCGGGCCGAGGTCATTGCTCTTCAGCTTGGCCTGCGCATGGCTGACGCGCACCACGAACGGACCGTATTCGCCGCTGAAGCTGATGCCGGCGGCCGGCGCACGGTAGGTGGCGACGCTGCCGCCAGCGGTCGGAATGAACAGCTTGCCGCGGCTGACGCCGACGAAGGCCGAAGTGTTGAAGTTGAAGTCGCCGTAAGCGCGCTGGAAGCTGACGTCGGCGCCATCGACGCTCTCAATCGGGGCCTGGGCATAGACTTCGATTGGCGGGCGCATCATGGTGTTGGCGTAGCCGACGTTCTGGTAGTCGGAAATCAGGAATACCGGCAGCACCACGCGGCCGACGCGCACGCTGACTTCGTCATTGACCTTGGCTTTCAGGAAGGCCCAGGTCAGGTCGGTGGTGAAGGTCGGGCTGGTGTTCTTGCGGGTCAGTACCTGTGCCGTGCCGGATAGCCAGTCATTGAATTTGTAGGTCGCTTGCAGGCCGAGGTTGGAATCGAGGCCGATGCGCGGCTGATCCTTGACGCCTTCAGCCTGGTTGTAGCGTGCGAATTGGGCCTGGTCAGTATCGCTCTTGGCGACACCCAGGGTGCCGAAACCGCTGATGCTCAGGTTGCCATCATCCAGGCTGCCCGCTTGCGCGTGCATGGCCGCGGTGGCGCTCAGGATGGCAGCGACTAAAAGTTGTTTTTTCATGTGTAGTGAGTCCTCTGGTTTATTGTATGTTTGCAATGCTGCAGGCGCTTGTGCCGCCTTGTTGTCTCGTGTAATGCAGGGATTAGGCATTCGGCAATTACCTTAGACTATTTCCAAAAAGCATGAAATGACTTTATTTAAAAATAGTACGAGTGTTCTAAAAAATGTTGCTTTTGAGTTGAAAGGATGCACTTTCTCTGCTTACCGTGCGCTGACACCGGGCCGAAAATCAGCCGAAAATCAGCCGAAAAGTGGGACAAGCGTGCGCCGTCGGCAGGTAACCAAAAGTTGCCCGGGCTGGCACTGCGCGGGGCGGCAGCAGGGATTACAATAGCGGCTCCCCCTTTTCACCCACGAGAACACAGAATATGGCCGTCAATTCCCCCCTGCCTGTCGCCGCGACCCTGCAAGCCGTTGCCGGCGTTGAAATCGGCTTTGCCGAAGCCGGTATCAAGAAGCCCAACCGTAAAGACGTGCTGGTCTTGAAACTGGCGCCGACCGCCACCGTGGCCGGCGTATTTACGCTGAACCGCTTTTGTGCCGCGCCGGTGCAGATCGCCAAGGCCAATCTGGCCGCAGCCAAGGCCAGCGGCACGCCGATCGCTGCGCTGCTGATCAACACCGGCAACGCCAACGCCGGTACCGGTCAGCTGGGCCTGGACCTGGCGCAGAGCACCTGCAGCGCGCTGGCCGACCTGCTCGGTTGCCAGCCACAGCAGATCCTGCCGTTTTCGACCGGCGTGATTCTGGAGCCGCTGCCGGCGGCCAAAGTGATTGCCGGCCTGCCGCAGGCGCTGGCCGGTCTCAGCGCCGACAACTGGTATAACGCGGCCGAAGACATCATGACCACCGACACCCAGCCGAAGGCGGGTTCGCGCAGCGTCAGCATCGGTGGCCATCAGGTCACGCTGACCGGCATCAGCAAGGGCGCCGGCATGATCAAGCCGAACATGGCGACCATGCTCGGTTATCTGGCAATCGACGCCAAGGTGGCGCAACCGGTGCTGGATGTGCTGGTCAAGCAGGCTGCCGACCAGTCGTTCAACTGCATCACCATCGATGGCGACACCTCGACCAATGATTGCTTTATGCTGATCGCCACCGGCGCCGGCACGCTGGAAGTGAATGCCGTCGATACCCCGGAATACGCGCAACTGGCGGCCGCCGTCAACGAACTGGCGCTGTTCCTGGCGCAAGCCATCGTGCGCGACGGCGAGGGTGCGACCAAGTTCATCAGCGTGATCGTCGAAGATGGCGCCAGCGTCGAAGAATGCCGCAAGATCGCCTATTCGATCAGCCACTCGCCGCTGGTGAAGACCGCCTTCTTTGCGTCCGATCCGAATCTGGGCCGTATTCTGGCCGCCATCGGCTACGCCGGCGTGGACGATCTGGACGTCAGCAAGCTGAATCTCTATCTCGATGACGTGTGGGTGGCCAAGGACGGCGGCCGCAACCCCGACTACAAGGAAGAGGACGGCCAGCGCGTCATGCAGCAGAGCGAGATCACGGTGCGCGTCAAGCTGGCGCGCGGCACGGCGGCGGCCACCATCTACACCTGCGACCTGTCGCATGAGTACGTGACCATCAACGCTGATTACCGCTCCTGAGATGGCCACGCCTCTGGAACAATTCCTGGTCCGCGCCGAAGCCCTGCTGGCGCGGGTTGAGGCGGTGCTGCCGCAAGCGCCGCGCGAGCCGGACTGGAAGCTGGGCTTTGCCTTCCGCTGGCGCAAGCGCACGGCCGGTGGCGCCAGCTATCTGCAGGCGGTGGCGCATATCGCGCCGATTGCGCTCGATGACCTGCAGCACATCGGGCCGCAGAAGGAACAGATCGAGCAGAACACGCGCCAGTTCGTGCAAGGTCGGCCGGCCAACAACGTGCTGCTGACGGGCGCACGCGGTACGGGTAAATCGTCGCTGATCAAAGCTTGCCTGAACCAGTTCGGCAAGGATGGCCTGCGCCTGATCGAAGTCGACAAGGCCGACCTGGCCGAGTTGCCGGACATCGTGGATCTGGTGGCGGGGCGGCCGGAACGCTTCATCATCTTCTGCGACGACCTGTCGTTTGAAGAGGGCGAAAGCGGCTACAAGGCGTTGAAGGTGGCGCTCGATGGCAGCATCGCGGCGCAATCGGACAACGTACTGATCTACGCGACCTCGAACCGGCGCCACCTGATGCCGGAGCGCATGTCCGACAACATGAGCTATAAGCACGATGAAGATGGTGACCTGCACCCGGGTGAAACGGTGGAAGAAAAGATTTCGCTGTCGGAGCGCTTCGGCCTGTGGCTGACGTTCTACCCGTTCAAGCAGGATGACTACGTGGCGATCGTCGGCCACTGGCTGGCGTCGCTCGGTTGCAGCGAAGCGCAGATCGAAGCGGCGCGCGGCGATGCCTTGCGCTGGGCCTTGCAGCGCGGTTCTCGCTC
>JBGSBQ010000070.1:0-11217 GCA_041730475.1 Sphingomonadaceae bacterium | reverse complement strand
TCAGTTCTTCGGCCTGGGCGATCTGCTTGGGCGTTGCCCCCAGGTCTTTCAGCTTGGCGATGGTCAGCGCTTCCTCGCCCTGGGTCAGCTTGACGATCTCGTCGTTCAAGCCCTTCAGCACCTGGGCGCGGTCTTCGGCCGCTTTTTTGGCGGCCGTCTCGGCTTCTTCCAGCGCCTTGGCACCGGACAGCTTCGCCATAATGGCGGCCGTGTCCGGCTGCGCTGGCTGCACCATTTCGGGGTTGATGAACCCGCGACCCGCACCGGCGCGCTGAATGCCGGCGATCTTTTCGTAATACTCGACCGTCTTGCGCAGGCTTTCCAGCCGTGGCTGAAGCACAGCGGCCTGGTCGGCGTCGTTGACCCTGCCGCTGGCGCGCAGCTTCTGCACCTGGGCGTCCAGGGCGTCCAGGTCTTTGCCGTAGGCCACGGCGTTCTCGGCCGGTGTCCTGAACGGGTTGCTGGTGCCGATGTTATACAGGGCACTGCTGAACGACCCGAACACCTTGATGCCGGTCGTCAGTTCCTTGAACATGCCACTCAGCGCGGGCAGCACGTCGGCCAGGATTGTGCCGGCAAAACCCTTTGCCATGAACCCCATGCGATCCATGTTGTCGTTGAAGTCGGCCGCAGCCTTGACAAAATCATCGCCGACCACCGCGCCAAGCTCGCGGGCTTCCTCGCGTGACGCCCGCATGTTCTCCAGCACGGGGATCAGCTTCGCGCCAGACTTGCCGAATATCTCGACCGCCAGGGCAGACTTCAGCGTCGGGTCGCTGATGCCCTTGAATGCGTCGCCGATTTCCTCGGTTATTTCCAGCGACGACCGCATCGAACCGTCGGCGTTCTTGACGGCAATGCCCAGCGCGTCGAACGCGACCGCTGCGGTCTTGTTGCCGGTGGCCGCGTCGGTGGCCTTGACCGACACTTTGGTCAGCGCCGCCTGCAATTCGTCCAGGCTGCTGCCGTTTAGCTTGGCAGCAAACTCCAGTTCGGACAGGGTGCCGACCGCGATGCCGCTGCGCTCGGACATGTCGTTCAGGGCGTCGGCGGCGTCGATGGTGTTGCTGGCAAAGCTCAGAACGGCCTGGGCGGCCTGTACCACAGCGAAAGCGCCGACGGCAGCCTTGGCAAGCCCGAACCCTTTGCTGACCGCGCCGGCCGCGTTGTCCAGCTTGTCCATGCTGGTGCGCAGCTGATCCACCGCCTGCTGTCCAGTGACGCCGGCGTTGATCTTAAGGGCGACATTCATGTCCATTGCCATGGCTTATTCCTTGCGCTTGTTCATTACCCGCAGCGCGGCCATTTCCATGGCTTGCAGGTCTTCCATCATTTCGGCGGGGTCTTTCACACCATGTATTTTAAGTAAAAACTCTGCCGACTGGTAATTCAAACCGATGAAAGCGCCCGCGATTACATGCCACTGCGTTTGCAAACGCATGAACATCACCACAGTGTCGGCGTTATCATCCCAAACCCCGAACGAATACTTGTCGGGGTTGGCCGCCTCGATGGACACACCGAACGCCGCCAGGTCGGCAGCGCTGTCGTCAATGACGCCGCCACCTGCCCAGTGGCGTGCGGCGTCTGTCAGTTTTTTCGCTTGGCACCGGATATGCTGCCCAGCAGGGCCATGACCACCGCGCTGGCGACCTGCGGGATGTCCAGCAGCTGGTCGCGGGCTTTCTCGCTGTAGGGCACCTGGCCGTCAGCATCGACCACGCCAGTCCAGCCGACCATCACTTCGCGGGCCAGGTCGGTGTCGCGCATTTCGCCGCGCTCGACAGAATGCCGGATTTCCTCGACGCGGGATTGTGTCAGGCGCTTGAACTCGGCGTCGAACGTGGCCTTCTCGGTCTTGCCGCCATCGGCGGGCAGTTCCAGGGTGACGGGCCAGGTGTAGGTGGGGTTCTGAACGATCTTAAACATGATTGCTTTCTCCAGTAAAAAAACCCGCCGGTTAGGGCGGGTTCGGGTTTCAGCGTGTCGCCTTACTTGACGACGATGCTGATTTCATCATTGCCCGCCGTGGATGGCACCAGGGTCAGCGGCACGTTCAGCATTTGAATGCCGTTGCTGTCGCTGTAGGTCGGGTTGGAAATATCGACGCGGCTGGACGTGATCTGCACTTTGTTGCCCGAAACCGTGCCGTGGGTGATGTCCAGCGCGCCCAGGGTCGATGCCAGCGCGATGCTGAAAAAGTCCTTGCTGGTGATGGTCGGGGCTTCAAACACCACCGAACCCGTGACCTGGCGGTCGGTCATCAGCACGTCCTCGGCACCGATCAGCGTGCGGTAGGCCACCGCGTTGCCCATGTTCAAGCTCAGGCTCTCCATGGCGGCGCTGTAGCTGAACAGGCTGAAGCCGGTGGTGTTCGTGCTGTTGGCGGCCAGTGGCGTCTGGAACGATGTGTAAGTCACCGACGGGGCGGCTGCATCGCTCGGGGCGTTGTACAGGCCAGTGAACGTGAACTTGAACACCGGAATCTGGCTGGTGTTGATCATCATTTCGACGTTACCGCGTGCGCCGGTGATTTTGTGCAGCACGCCGTCCACGTTGTAATAGATCGTGGCCGAACCGAACGATGCAGACACCGGCGTGTAGGTCACGTCTGACACGCCATCGACTTCAGCGAAGCCGCAGGCCATCAGCAGCGGGCCGTATGCAGGCGCGGTGCCGGCAGTGCCCGAACCGGCCATTTCGACCTCGAATTCGCAGCCGACATACTTGGACGCGATCAGCTGCTCGGACGCGCCCAGGTAAGGGCGCACCAGGTCGCGACTGACGTTCTCGGCGCTCAGTGGGGTGATGGACAGATTGCGCACCAGGATGGCGTTGGCCGTACCTGTTGGCGTCGGATCGACGCCATAGGTCGTTTCAGTCTTAGCCAGGATTGTGCGTTTGCGGGAAAGAAGGGCCATGATGTTACCTCGCGTGGTGTAGTCGGATTTTAACTCAATGAAGTCAGGGCGGTGCGGTACTTGACCGCATATTCAGCAGAAACCACGCCAGCCGTCTGATCTGCCTCGATCATTTCAAACGCCACGGTCGTCGGCAGCAGGTCGATGGCGTAGCCGTTCAGCGTGGCGTCGCTCATCAGTTTGGCGTGAATGTCCACCAGAACGGGGTCGGCCAGCTGGTCGGGCACCTCGCCGCGCACGATGACGGCGACGCGCACCTGCATCGTCCACATCAGCGTTCCCAGCGTGTCCTGCTCGCACTGGTCGGCCACCGGCTCCACCACAATGGCCGGCGACTCGCCACGGGCCAGCGGCGTGACGCGGCTGCGGTAAATGCGTGAACCGACGCCAGCGGTGCCGGCCAGGGCCGTTACCATGCGTGCCAGGATCAGTTCGCGCTTGCTTGCCATGTCAGACTTTCGACAGGTAAACGATGGCGAACTTGCCATCGTCCTGGGCGCGCACTTCGCGCACCGTGTAAGCCGCGCCGTCCACCGTCAGGGTGTCGGCGTACTTCAAATTGGGGTAAACGCTGGCCTTCACGGTCAGCGAATAATCGGTCGTGATAACCATGCCGCCAGCGATCACTTCGCTGGGCATGTCCAGGACGCCAGTCGTTGCCGTCACGCCATTGGTGACAGTCACGCCAAAGTCGGCCAGGAATCCGTCCAGGTTCTCACTTATTGCCACGGCGGCCTCGGCGGGTCTGCTCCACTACTGGCGCAGCTTCCACGGTGTCCAGCACGACGGGCGCTTCGACCTCGGTCACTTCGGCCACCAGCGTTGCCTTGCCCATGCGCAACAGGATGCGCGCATCTGCATCGGACACGTCGGCGACTTGCCCAGCTTGGACAGGTCGGCCATCGGCCATGGTGCTTTTGAGAATCAGAATTTTCATGTGAAAAAAGGGCCGGCGTTAACCGGCCCTTCCTCTGGTTGCTTACGGTGCTGTGTACTTGCCGTATGTGAACGACTCAGCGTGACGGACAGCGATGTCCGTGTCCTGCAAGGCGACCACGCGGATGGTGCCGCTGGTGCTGTTGCTGTACGGGTCAACCATCAGGTCAAGACCCGACCAGAAACCGATCAGCAGTTCAGCGAAGTTGCCGAACAGCACGTCGCCGGCGACGATCTGGTTGGACACTTCGGTGCGGTAACCGTTGACGGTGTTGCCTGGCTCCCAGATCGTTGCGTCGGTGCCAGAACCGAACTTTGCAGTCGATTTGTAGACGCCGCGCTGGGCAGGGTTCACCAGGTAGGTCATGCCGTTCACGTCAGCGTTGTCGCTGGCAATGCCGGTTTCCATCGCCACCAGTTCAGCGAACGTAGCGTTTGCAGCTGCGAATGCGACGGTGTTGATGCCAGTCTGGCCGGTCAGACCCTTTGGCTGGTTGTCGGCGTTGGTGCCGTACAGCGCAGCTTTGTCGATTGCCAGGGCAATGACGGTAGCCAGGTCGGAACGAACCATTGTCTCGATGTCGATGCTCGACTGCAAAGTCAGGCGGCGCGAAAAGTCGGTGTAAGCACCAACTGTTTTCGGCGTCATCGTGACCTGGCTGACGGTCTGCTGGGATTCTGTCGGGGCACCCGATTCAGCGACCCAGTAGGCGGTGGCAGCACCGGACTGCTTAGGGATGGCGATGTTGCCAGACAGACCGTTCAGCACAGTGGCACCGGCGCGCACGGCGACGGAACGGTTGCGCAGCAGGTCGATGAACGAACCAGCCAGCAGGTCAGTGGCGACCAGGTTGCCGCCAGCAGTTGCGGTGCCGACGTTCAGGTCGCGGCGCAGCACATCGGCAGGGATCATGAAGCCACGGGCAGCACGGCCAGACTTCTTCGACGCGGCTTCAGACAGTTCGCGCTCGTAGGCAGCAGCGGCCCAGGCAGACTTGTCGCCAGGGTTTGCCATTGCGTGGATGGCGCGCACGAACGAATAGGCGCGGACTTCTTTGTCCGTCAGGCCCAGGTCGGCTTCTTTGCCGGTGATAGGTTTTTGATCCACTTTGATTTCCTCCAGGAATGCGGAACGGGCTTCGTCCATGGACTTGCCCTCGTTGATAAGTTTGCGGCTCAGATCGGATTGATTGAATCGCTCTCCCAGGGCGCTGATGGCGGCGATGCGCGAACGCTCGGCTTCAGCGGCCTGCGTAGCGACCACCTGCACATCCACGGCTGGCGTGATTGCTTCGGTCATAGTAATTTCCTCGGGTGGTTGCTCCGCAGGCGCGGATTCTTCGGAACGATGCACGGTGACATCGCGCTGATCTCCGTCGTCACTGCGCCCGAACCCGACAGAATTGTCGGCGGGAATAGTGACAGCGGAAATTTCGTAAGGCTCCCAGCGGGTCGCCATGAATGTGGATTTGCCGTCCTTGACGCTCTCGGTCATCTCGGCGATGCGGTAGCCAAATGACACGTTGCGCAGGATGCCGTCGTTCACCATGCCCAGCACCTCGTCGGCGCGGGCGGTCTTGGCAAAACGAACGCGGGCATAACCGCGTTTGTCGCTGCCGATGCGGGCTTCCTCGACCACGCCAATGATCTCGTCCATGTTGTGATTAAACAACTGTGGTGCACCGTCGTTCAGCCTGGTCAGGTCGGCAGCGCCAGACTTGTGGCTTAGAACTTCGTCACCAAACCAGCGTTCGACAGGCATTTCGCTGCTGAACGGGAATTCGACGGTGCGGGTTTCAGCATCGACGGTGATGCCGTCGGTTTGAATCGCTCTGGTCAGCTGCGGTAGTTGAAACCGCTTCTGTTCGTTGTCTTGCATGGTGTCCCCAGGTTGTCGGGATTGTGCGCTTGGGGAATTATACCGCCAAGTGGGCATTCACTTACTTTTACTGATCTTCGCTGACGTCCTCGTCAGCTGCCGGCATACTGCCAGCGGCGGCGGGTGCCTCGTATTGCGCGGCCCCTTTATTGTCCACTTCAGATGGATCGGTGTCGAACACCAAATCCATGTCTTCGGCCATTTGCAGTTCGCGTTTGCGTTGCTGCATCACGTCCTCGATGTCGCCGCCCTGGCTGGCGATCACGTCGGCCAGTGTGGTGAAACCGCAACGAACCGCGTTCTTGTAGGCGTCCATTTCTTTGGCCGGATCAACCCAGGCCCAGCCGCGTGGAATCCAGCGCACTGCGCGGAACGGGTCGGGGTTGGCCTCATAGCCGGACAGCGAAAGCTCGCCAGACAGCACGGCCATGTCCAGCCATTCCTCGAAAATCGGCCGGTGGAAATTCTCGATCATCCAGCCTTGCAGAACGCGCCAGTTGTCGCGGTCGTCCAGCAGCGACAGCCGGCTGCTGGAATAGTTGCTGTCGCTGTAGTCGCGGGAAAGCGTGGCGTAGCTCACGCCGATGCCGGCAGCCATCGACCGCAGCATGGCCCGAACGAACGGCTCGAACTGGCCGCCTGGTCGGGTCGGCTTGCTCTCGGTGTATGCCTCACCAGGCAGCAGGCGCTCGATCTTGCCTGGCTCAAAGTTCGTGACCTGCTGGCCGTCGGCCGTGCCGTCCTGCATCGCGTCTTCTTCAGGCGATGTGATGAAACCCATGCGGCAGGCTTCGGCTCGGGCAGCGATCACCTCGGCCTCGGTGTAGCCGCCCAGGTGGTGCATGCGCATGATGGCAGTCGCCAGCCATGGCACGCCACGGGTCTGGCCTGGCCGGTCTTGCTTGAACAGGTGCAGCACGTCTTTGGCCGGCACGCGCACGGGTGGGTTGTTGACCACGCCAGCGCCGAACGGGTAGTCGCCAGGGTGGTCGCCCTTGAAGTGGTACGCCACCGGACGGCCCCACTTGTCGCGCTCGACGCCCATGCGGATTTCGTTGCCAGTGCCTCGGGCCAGTTCGTTCAGCTGCTCGTCCAGGCGGTCGGCCTCAATGACCTCCAGGCCCAGCGGCACGCGGCCACCGCCGAACGCTTGGTGCACCATGCGGATGAACACTTCGCCCGACTCGGCCACGGCCTGCATCGCCTGGCGCTCCATGTCACTGAACGACAGAATGCCGCCGGTGTGGCAGTAGCGCTTGTTCTTCCACTTGGCCCAGGCTTTCTCGATGGCCTCGTTCGTGGCGTCGTCCATGCGCCCGCCGCGACGCATCTTGACGCTGGCCTGCATGGTGATGCCCTGGCCGACCACGTTGTTCGTGATCACGCGCATGGCGTTCTTGGCGTAGTCGTTGTTCTGCGCCAGGTCACGCGAACGCTCGCGCAGCTTCTTTAAGTCCTTGCGGATGTCGGCATCGATGCTGGTGCTGCTGGTGATCCAGTCGGACACCAGGCGGTTGTAGGTCGCGGCCTCAAAGCTGCGTTTGCGCGGTGCGGTCACCGCCGGCTTTGAACGCGAAAACCAGTCCAGAATTCCCATGCTTATCTCCCGAAGCGAATGTAGACCGCGCTGCCAGAATCAAGACCTTCGGCAATGCGCCGGCGTCGGTTCTCGGTGGTAACGTCGGCTTTGAGTTTGGATTCCAGCGCGATCAGGTCGGGCATGGGCATTTTCTTCAGGCTGCGGTTGCCGATGCTGTATTCCATGACAGACCCGCCACTGATGCGGGCGCGCATCTCGGCGCGCAGGGCGTCCAGGTCTTGCTGCGCCTGGCTGCGGCCGTCATAGGTCGCACCAGACGCCGGCATGTTGGCCGCCACGATGATCGACCCCGTGCCCAGCGTGAAACGCTCGGACGCCTTGGTGACGACCGACTGCCACCAGTGTGTCTCAGGGTGCAGCGCCGCCGACTGGGTTGCGGTGATGGTGAAGTTCCAGCCGCCAGACCCATCGGCCGCGCCGGTCAGGGTCAGCGAATCGTTGCCGGTCTGATGCCGCAGCACGAACGTGGCGACCCAGCTGGCCGTGCTGCTGTACAGATCAGTGGCGGGCTGGTTCCATTTAACGGTATCGCCAGCGTGAATAAGCGCGGGTATTGTCATGGTATCACCAGCTTGTCATGAAGTTGCTTCGCTTAATTGTACCTTGCCGTGGCTTATTTGTCGGCTGCTGTGGCTTAGGCTCGTCTGGCTTTGCTGTGATGTTCAGTGATTTCTCCAGCTGTTCCCACACGGTGCGCCGGTTGTACTTGGTCAAAAGCCATTGCAATGCGGCGTAGGCGTAGACCAAACAGTCCAGCGCCTCGTTGCGTGCGCCGGATTTCTTGACCCATTCGCGCACGGGGAAACCCTTGACGTAGCGGGTGATCTGCTTTTCGGCCGTCAGCTGCGCAAAAAACTCGACCGTGCTTTCGCCGTGGAAGTGGATGTAGCCCGCGCCAGCCTCGTTCAGCTTCAGCCGGCCGTACATGGTCGATTTGATGGTGTCCGAACCGACGGGGAAAACCTCGGCCCCCGACTTCAGTGTCCGGCCCTTCCAGTTCAGATCGACTTTTGTGGCCTTGCCGATGGCCGGCTTGCCGCGCTGCGACTGGCCCTTGATGGCGAACACATGCTGCGCCCGCCGGTCGCGGCAGTAGGCGTAGACCTCATGCGTGTAGTGGCCGCCGCTGTCGATGGCCGTGGCCGCGATCTTCAGCGGCTCGGCAAGCTCATGCGCCACCGGCTTCAGGATCACTTCGTCCAGCTGCGCCCAAACCTTGGGCTGGCCTGGGTCGCCGTAAATCTCCATGTGGTCGATGACCCAGGCTTCCTCATTTTTGCCCCAGCCGTACAGCGTGACGGCCAGCCGGTTGTCCTGCACGTCCACGCCAGCGGTGACCGCCAGCACGCGGGCAGGGGCAATGCCTGGCTCGTAGAACTCGACGCGGTTCTTGAGGTCGTCGGCTCCCAGCTTGGCGCTGTATTCGTCTTCCCAGGTTTCGCCAAGGACGGTGTTGACGAACGTCTTCAGCAGCGATGCGTCGCCCTTGGCCTGGATGAACTCAGCCACGATCTCGGCCCAGGACTTCCAGCCCAGCGGGGAATACAGGCTGGACAGGTGGAAGCCCGCCGTCTTGCCGTCGCCGTGGGCCTGCGCCCGCCATTCGCCAGCGGCCAGCATATCGGTCTTGTGGCGTTCCTCGATCAGCGCGCCGCATTCCTCGCAGGCATAGGCGGCAGTCTCGGGGTCGTCGTGGCTCCACTTGATGTTCTGCCACTTCAGCCACTGCTTATGCTGGCAGTGCGGGCAGGGCACAAAATAGCGGCGCTGGTCGCTGTTGTTGAACTCGCGCTCGATGCGCGACACGTCCTTGATGGTCGGCGTGCTGCACATGTAGACCTTGCGCCTGGCGAACGTGGTGGTTCGCTTTTCAGCCAGGCCGATTGGGTCGCCCTCGCCATCCACGTCCAGCGGGTAGGCGTCGATCTCGTCCAGGAATAGATACCGCACCGGCATCGACCGCAGGCCGGTCGCGCTGTTGGCTCCCGTGATGATAAGCACGCCGCCCTGGAACTCTTTCGCCATCATGCTGTTGCTGGCGTCGCGGCTTTTGTTTTCCGTAATACGCTCCCGCAAGATCGGCGTTTCCTCGATCATCGGCGCCAGGCGCTGCTTGCTGAACCGCTTGGCCGTGTCCACCGTCGGCTGCACCAGCAGCATCGGGCCAGGCGCGTGGTGGATGACATAGCCCAGCCAGTTGTTGCCAGTCTCAGACTTGCCGACCTGCGCGCCAGCCATGAACGCGATGCGCTGCACCGGATTGCTCGGCGACATGCAATCCATGATCTCGCGCAGGTACGGCGTGCGCTCGGTGCGCCAGCGGCCAGGCTCGGCCGATGCTTTTTGCGACAGCATGCGGTGCTGGTCGGCCCAGGTGCTGACCGTGTGGTTCGGGTCGGGCTGCATGCCCTCGGCAAACGCCTGGCGGTAAACCTGCGCGCCTTCCATTATTCAGTGACCCGCAGGTCTTCCAGCGCCCGCCGGATTTCCAGCGTCAGCCGCTGGTGGATTTTGAACTGGTTCGACTCGGCCGCCAGTTCGCCAGACACGCGGTCGGGAATGTTCAGCAGGTTGTCGCGCACCATGCGCGCCGTCTTAAAAGCCTCATTCTTCACAGCGTCGGCATGCACCAGCTTGCCGGACTTTTCCTCAAACTCCAGCTTCGCCAGGCGGGCCATGTATGCCTCGCGCAGCGTGCGGGCCTGCTGGAACGTGCCGGTGCGCGGCTCGGGTGCGGCCTGGGTTTCTGGCTCGGGGTCTGGCTGCCTTGGCGGGGCGACGGCTGGCACGCGCTGCTGGCTGTTGTCGGTGTTGGCGGCCCATTCCTGGTCGGCCAGCGCGGGGTCAAGCCGTGGCTTGCCCTTCGCGTCGAACACCACCGACCTGGACAGCCGGCCGACTTTGACCGCTTTGCGCACAGCCTCATGGCTGACGCCCTTCTGGCGGGCGTACTCGGCGACCGTGATGGTCATGCTGCCGCCGGCACGCGCTCGGCGCTCAGATCGTCAAACGTGCGTCCATCAGCTTCCAGCGTGGCGCGCTTGCCGGTGAAGTCCTGCCAGCGCTTGACGATCACGTCGCAGTACTTCGGCTCCAGTTCCATAAGGCGCGACCGCTTCCCGACTTTCTCGCAGGCGATTAAGGTGCTGCCGCTACCGCCAAAAGCATCGTAAACCACCTTGCGAATGGGATGGTCATTAAGCGCAATTTCGATCAGCTCTACCGGCTTCATAGTCGGGTGTACTGTGTTGCGCTGGCGTTTAATCTGCCAGACGTCACCACGCTGAGTTTTCTGACCGCCAAACGGGCCGTGATAAAAGATGATTTCGTGCTGCTTGAAATAAAGGTCAAGGTGTTGGGCGGGGTTTACCTTGTCCCAGACAATCATTGATTTCGCGGGGTGATCCAGCTCGGCCATTGCCTGCTTAAAAAGATGCGCGTACTGCCAAGAGCAGCAAACATACATTACTTCGCAAGGCATTATGGTATTACGCAAAAAATCAAGAAAGTCGGCGTCATCCATCTTGTCATTCTTGATGGCCTCATGGGCACCATTCATATCTTGGTAGCCAATGTTGTACGGCGGATCGGTAAAAACCATTTCGACCTTTTCGCCAGCCAGCAGCTGGTCGATGGCGTCGATGCTGGTGCTATCCCCACACATCAGCCGGTGCTTGCCCAGCACCCACAAGTCGCCCAGCACCGTCACCGGCTGCACTGGCACCTCGGGCACCGCGTCGTCTTCGGCTCCTGGCTCCAGCTGCTCGACCTCGGGCATCAGGGCCGCCAGTTCGTCCTCGCTGAAACCGATCAAGTCCATGTCGAAGCCGTCGGCCTCAAGCTCCCGCAGTTCCTCTGCCAGCAGCGCGTCGTCCCAGCCC
>JBGSBQ010000069.1:0-11233 GCA_041730475.1 Sphingomonadaceae bacterium | reverse complement strand
ACGGGGGGCGGTGCCGCCGCCAGCGTGGCCGGCAGCGGCAACGACAGCGCCGACGGTATGCAGACGCTGGCGACGGCGCCGTTACACATCGGCAGATCGGCGGCATGGCTGTTGTTGCTGAGGATGGTCAGTGCCTCCTTGAACACCTCGGTCTTATAGGCGTGCCGCAGCACCGTCCGTTCGGCCAGCTGTTCGCTGTTCAGGCTGGCACTGGCGTTGGCGGCGAACGCTTGCAAGGCCCGCTGACGCCGGGCCGCGCTACGCTGCGCCACTTGCTGCGCCAGCGCGTCGGCCTTGGCTTGCGCGCTGCGCGCTTGCGCCGTCTGGGCCTCGGCGGCGGCCTTGCGCGACTCCACCTTGCGCCCTTGTTGCGCCAGCTGGCGTTCCTGATTCAGCTGCCGGGCCTGCGCCGCTTTGACCAGTTCCGGCTTGCCACTGGCGAGCGCCCGCTGCAGCTGCGCCGCGTCCTGCTGGCCACGGGCGCTGGCGGCCTGCCACTGCACTTCCTCGCGCTGCGCCTGCGCCTCACGGACACCGGCCTGGGCCTGGGACCGGCGCGCATCGGCCTCGACCTTGCGCTGGCTGGCGACCAGCCGCAGGTCGTCCGCCAGCGCCAGCTGCACCCGGCTGTCGGCGCGCTGCAGCGTGGCATCGGCCCGCTTGTCCTCGGCCAGGCGCTCGGCGGCGGCCCGTTGTTGCGGCGATTTCGCTTCACGCGCCTGCACCAGCGCGGCGCTGCGGGCGGCCTCGGCCACCGTGGCTTCGGCACTGGCGGCGCGCGCGCTGGCATCGGCCTGCCGGGCCTCGGCCTCGGCACCCTTGGCCAGCGCCGTACTGCGGCTGGCGGCCGCTTCGGCCTGTTTCACCTTGACCTCGGCCAGACGGGCCTCGGCACCAACCCGGCGTACTTCGGCATCGGCCTTGCGCAACTGTGCGGCCAGCTTCAGTGCCGGCGTGGCGGCGCTGCGCAGCTCGGCATCGGCCTGCTGCACGGCGCCCGCAGCGCGCTGGCTGTCGGCTTCCGCCCGTTGCGCCGTCACGGCCGCCCGGCGCGCTTCGGCTTCGGCCCGGGCCGCCAACAGCACTGCGGCGCGGGCCGCCTCGGCTTCCTTGCTGGCCACCAGCGCGACCTTGCGCACGGCAGCGCGGTCGGCCTTGGCGGCGTTGCTGGCCACCAGCGCCTCGCGCTTCAGTTCGGCGGTGCTCTTGCTGTCCTCGGTGGCGCGGGTGGCGGCTTTTTCGCGCGTGGCGGCGCGCTCGCTGCGAATACCGACCTGGGCGGTGGCGACGCCGGCCGCCGGCTTTTCGTCGGCCGCGGCGGGAGCCGCCGGGGCCGGTGGCGGCGTACTGTCGGCCACCGCCAGCTTGACGTCATAGGTCACCGGCGCCGTACTGCTGGCCTGCGGCGCCGTGCTGGCGGCACCGCTGGCACACATCGCGGCATTGCTGGTGCAGGTCGCATTGACGGCGCTGTCGGCGATGCGCAGATCCACCGGCGTCGCGTCGGCTGGCAACAGGAAGCGCAGCGTGGACGCATTGATGCTGTCATACGCGGCTGGCGTCCATTGATAACCGTAGCTGGCAAGACTGTCGTAGCTGAGCACCGTGGCAGGATCGGCCGCCGCCGCAGCGGCCGCGCCCAGTTCGACCAGCCAGTTGCCTTGTGGCGTCAGCAGCGCGCCATGGACCACATAACTGGTGTTGGCGAACACATGGGCGTACAGGTTCTTGGCGCCTGCCACGGTCCAGTCCGCCCCTTGGGGATTCGTATTGTAGAGCGGTAGCAGCGGCGCGGCCGGATTGGCGCCGGTTGCCGTCAGCGTGCCATTCAGCGTAAAGGCATCGGCGGCGGCGGCAAAGGTCGAGGTGCTCAGGCTGCCATCACTGCCGAGGTCGATCAACACGCTACCGCGCGCCGGCTCGGCCGTGCTATTCCCGGTATGCGACAGGATCGCCGACGACGAGCCGCCGGCCATCAGCCGGGTGGCGCCGGCGACGCTCACCGTCACGCTGGCGTTGGCGCTATTGGCGTCGATCAGCGCGCCGGAGCTGCTGCCGGCGCCGCCCTGCATGGTCAGGTTGCCGCCCACGGTCAAGGTCAGCTTGCCATCGGGATTGATGGCGGCGATGGCGCCTTGATCGCGTGAATAGGCATTGGCGGGATTGGTTGCGGCCAGCAGCGGCACGTTGCTGGCGCCGCCCGTCATATTCAGATCGCCCGTCACGTTGACCACGGCAGCACCCTGCCCCGTCGCCAGCAAGGCGCCACCATGGGTGCTGCTGCTGCCGCCGCCGTTCAGCGTGATCGACTTGGCGTTGATGGTCTTCAGTGCCGAGGCCGTGGCCGCCGTCAATTGCGAGGATGACGCGATGGCGGCGTTGTTGGTGACGGCGGCGCCGTCGGCCGGGTTGAAATAGCCGCCGGAACCACCGGTCAGCGTGATGCTCGGGTAGTTGGCGGCGCCGCCGGTGCTGGTGATAGTCTGCTGGGCCCCTTTACTGAGGTCAGCGAGGATCAGCGCGCCATTGCCACTACCCTGGCTGCCGCCGGTCAGTTCCAGCGTGCCGCCGGCGCTGAAGTCCAGCGTCTGGCTGCCACCACCGAGGGCAATGATGGACGCCCCGTTGTTGCTGCTGCGGCAGCCGGCGCAATAGCTAGCATTGGGGTCGCCGTCGACCACGCCATCGCCATTGCCGCCGCGCAGTTTGACACTGCCGCCGCCATTGACTGCGATACTCTGCGTGCCACTGCCGAATTGCAAGATCGTGGCGGCGCTGTCGGCTGTGCCGGCGCCATTCCCGCCGGTCAGCAGCAGTTGCGGATTGCTCCCGGTCAGGTTGATACGCTGCGCCGTTGAATTGCTGAAGATGGTGGCCCGGCTGCCACTGCCCTGCGACGCAGCCGACATAGAAATCTTATTACTGCTGATGGTTTGGGACCCCGAAGTACTTTCCGGCGCTTGCTGAATGTACGCATTGGTCTGATCGACGGCTCCGGCGGCAATGGTCAGTGACTCGGTCGCGGTGATCGTTTGATTAAGTATGGCGCCTAAACCGGCGTCGGCGAATGTGGAATCTCCAGACCTCAGCACAATATTGGTGGAGGTAATGGTTTGGTTACCGCCACTAAACACACTCGCTCTCGACCCGCTATCCGCAGCGCTGCTTCCACCGCCCAGCAGGGTAATAGTGGGGGCATTGATGGTTTGCTCAGAGATACTGCCATCCGTGCTAATCGCTTGTAGACGGGCCATATTCCCCTGTCCACTGCGTCCCCCGGTCAGGCTGAGAGTATTGGTGCTGATTTGCTGGCTCACGTTACTGCCGTAAATCATCATCATGGCAATATTGACGAAGCCACTGTCTCCTCCGGTAATCGTGATCGAGGGCGCTGATATTTTTTGCTGGCGGCCGCTCGCAGCGCTTTCAAGCAACACAATACCGCCCGTGTTGCGCCTCCCGGCACTGCCGCCCTGAATCGCAATGCTGTCGGCACTGATCGTCTGATTACCGTAGGTCATCACCTGCCCCACCGTTGAAAAACTGGTGTTGCCGGCGTAATTCCCGCCCTGGACGTTCAACGCTCCCGTCAGCGTCAGGCTTTGATCAGTCTCCGACTGGATCGACGCTGATGAGCCTGCGGCAGCAATGCTGACACTGGCCGCCGTAATCTGCTGGCTACCATTACTGGCCAGTACGGCGTCGTTGTTCGGTGCCGTATCAGGCAAGACCAGATTGGCACTGCCGCCCCGCAGCGTGATGCTGCCGGCGTCGACCCGCTGCTGGGTGGCGCTGGTGCCGTTGTAGTCGCTCCACAGGTGGGCCCAGTTATTGTTTCCGCTGCCGCCCTGCAGCAGCAGCGCGTCGGCCTTGATGGCCTGCGTGATGCGCGTACCCTGCGCTTCCACTTGCACGAAGTTGTTCGAGCCGCCGCTACCGGCCAGCAGCGACAGACTGCCTGCGGTAATGCTTTGCGTTGCGTCGACGGCGCCGTTCAGGTTCAGTGCCACACGGTTATCGCTGCCGCCGGCACCGGCTTGCAACACGATGGCGCCGCCGACGACCACGGTCTGCGCCTTGGCGCTGCGAATGTCGGCGGCATTCTCGACACCGGCGTTGCCTGCCGCGATGGTCAGGTTGCCCGCCTTGATCGACTGGCTGCCCTGACTGTTAATCGTGGCAATACTGTGCCCGGCACCGCCCCCTCCGGTCACCGTCAGCGCCCCACTGCTGGTGATGCTCTGATTGCCTTCCGCCGTAATCTGCGCCGAGGACACCGTGCCATCCGTCACCAGTTGCTGCGACGAGCCACCTTGCACCAGCACGCTGCTGGCAGTAATGCTTTGCGCACCGGCGGCCGTCAACAGGGCAAAATTACCATCCGCCGCACTGGCACCCGCGGTGGCGCCACCCTTCAATGTCAGCGCGCCGGTACTGATGTTCTGTAGCGTGGCGCCGGGATTCGCGGTGCTGCCAAAATTCTCGATGTAGGCGCCATTGGTCCGGCCGTCACTACCGCCGAGTATGGTCAGGCTGGTGCTGGCGGTGATCTGCTGGACCGTGTTCAAGCCATTGACCGTGATGAAGGCGAAATTGCGCAGTCCGGCATCACCGCCATGCAGGGTCAGCGTCTTGGACTGCAGGGTCTGGGTCGCCCCATCGGCAAACGCCGAAATGACGGCACTGCCGGCGCCGCCGGCCAGCAGCGCGATGTCGGTGGCGTTGATGGTCTGCTCGCCTTGGCTGGACAACAATGCGCTGTTGTCCGCGCCACTGCTGCCATTGCCACCGCGCAGTGTCAGTCGCTCGGCGCTGAGGCTCTGCTTGCCGGCCGAACTGACTTCGGCCGTGATGTTGCTACCGGCCAGCGTGCCATCGACGCGGATATCCAGCAAACCGGTGGCGCGCAAGCTCTGGCTGCCGTTGCTGGCCGTCATGCGCAAGCCGGCGTTGTGCACGCCGCTGGCGGCCCCGATCAGCAAGTCGCCGCCATCGGCCACCAGCGACTGGCTGGCGCGCGAGGTTAGCATGCCGGCGATACTGATGCTGCCCGTCAGGTTGGCCCCGTTCTGATCGGTACGCGTGGTGCGCCCATAGTTTGCGCTGGCGGTCAGCGCGACGCCGACGGCGCTGGTATCGAGCTGCGCCCCGGGACCAATCTCGATATACGGCGCCAGCACGGTCAGCGTATTGCCGGCCGGGATCGCGGTATCGACCGTGGCGCTGCCGCCGGCCGGCAGGAAACTGATGTAATTGCTAGCCTGCAGCGTCGCATTCGACAAGGCCAGATAGTCTTCGATGTTATTGATATCATCGACCGTGCTGTCGGCGCCGCCGGCGCATTCGCTGGCGCTGACGCTGTAGAAGCAATACACGCCCGGATCGAGCAGCCAGTTGCCGGTGCGGCCACGGGGCGCGCGGGTATCGACCCGGCCGCCATTGCGCAGCACATGGCCGGAGGTTTCCACCAGCCCGCCGTTGCCGCTCAGCGCGCCACCACGGGCCTGGATCAGGCCATCAAAGCGTGTCAGGCCGTTGGACCAGACCACCACCTTGCCGCCGTCGCCGTGCTGGCCGGCGCTGGCGTCGATGCTGGCCCCGGCCGCCACGCTGGTGCTGCTGGCATTCGGTAGCGCCGGATTGCGGCCCTGATAGTCGCCGCCGACCAATACCGTCCCGCCGCCGCCGCTGCCGCTGACATCAATGCGGGCGCTGTCGCTGAGCGTGACCTGATCGCCCAGTACTTGCACCGTGCCACCTACGCCGTCCGCGTTGCGTGCGCTCAGCGTGCCGGATAGCGTACTACTCTGGCTGGCCTTGAGCACGATGCGTCCCTCGGCATCGACGCTGCTACTGTCGGCCCGTACGATACCCTGCTGATCCAGCAGCGCGCCATACAGGTCGATGCGGCCGCCGGCCGCCGTCAGCTCACCCAGATTCAGCACCCGGTTGTCCTGCGCGCTGAGCGTCACCGAGAGCTGCGGCGTGGCGCTATCGGCCAGGCTGACGCTGTGCCCGGCCGCCAGCAGGATCTGGCCCCCGGGCGCGCGGATCACGCCGGCATTGCTGACGTCTGCACCCAGCAGGTAGACGCTGCCGCCGAGCGGAGTCGTGATACTGCCCAGATTGCTGACCGCTCCGCTGCCACCGCTGAACGTATATTTTCCGGCGAGGAAATCGGCATCGGATAAACGCAGGCCCGACACCACCAGTCCGGCCACGTCCACCACGGCGTTGGCGCCGAACAGCACACCGTTCGGATTCACCAGCAGCACCCGGCCATTCGATTGCAGCGCGCCCAGAATCTGGCTGGGGTCGGCCCCCGTCACCCGGTTCAGCACGGTCGACTGGGCATCTTGCTGCAGGAAGCGCAGCAGTTCTCCTGGCGCCACATTGAACTGGCGCCAGTCGATGATGGCCCCGGGGCTATTGCTCACCGAGTAGACATTGCCGTTGACGGCAAACGTGGCCGTGCCGTGGCGCACCAGCGGATCGACCGGCGCGGCACTGGCCAGTGGCGCCAGCGGCAACAGGGTCAGCAGCGTCACCGGCAGCAGTTGCGCCGGAGTGCAGTGTGACAACACCGCGAGGCGCAGCGGGCGGAGTAAGCGTAAGGAGCGTAATGAGCGTGACATCGGCGATTCTCCTGCAGGCAACGGGCTAGTACGCATATTGGAAACTCAGGTGAACGAAGCCGCGGTTCGGCACCCGTGCCGCACTGACGCCGGGCGGGGTGGCGACCTGGGTGGCGCCAGCGTCGCAGCGCAGGCTGGCCGACTTGTCGAGTGCGTAGCGCACGCCGAGCCCGACACTGGCCAGATGGCTGGCGGCCAGCGCCGCGGCATCGCTGTTGCGCAGCCAGGCGGCGTCATAGAACAGCAGCGCGCGCAGGCTGTGGCGCCGCGCCAGCCCGAGCGTGGCGGCCAGCTCCGGCGTGTACAGTTCCAGATTGGCCATCAGGCCGCGGTCGGCGGCCGCCGTGCGTTCGTCATAGCCGCGCACCGAAGTGGCGCCACCGGCGCCGAACTGTTCGGCAGGAATCAGCGCGCTGTTGCTGTACTGGCCGTTGACGGTGGTGCGCCACTGCCAGTCGGCGAACGGCAGATTCAGGTAGGCACTGCCGCGCAGCGCCTGCCAGCTGCGCGGCCGCGTGCCGTAACGCTCGGCCTGTCCATGGGGACCGCCCGGCAGGTTATGGAAATAACTCAGGCCCACGCCCCACTGGTAAGTGCGCTTGGCCAGCTGGCCCTGATAGGCCAGGCTGAGCGGAATATCGGTAATGGTGCCGCAGGCGTCGAGCACGATCCCGGCGATGCTGCAACTGTTCTTGAAGTCCTTGTAGTCGATGCCGTAGACCAGCTTGTGGCGATAATCGCCACGGCTGGCGAGCGCCTGATTCAGCCGCAGGCCGGCATACACGCCCTTGCCGGAAAAGAACAGCGGCCCGGCCGCAGACACGGCATCACTCTTGTTATCCGAATAGGCCGCCACCAGGTCCAGCGTCAGGCCGGCCTGATAGAACGGGATGCGGTAGCCGCCCGTCAGGCTGGCGGCCTTGCCAGGTTGCTCGACACTGGTCATCAGTTGCAGGCTCAGCACATGGTCGCGGTCCCACAGATTCGCATGCTGGTAGCTGAGTCCGATTCGTTCGCGGCCGGTGGCGCTGTTGCCGGCATTGTCGAGCGACAGGCCGAGTTTGCGGATCCGGTCCTCGTCGACGTCGACGCGGGCCTGCACTTCGGCCGCCGAGCTGCCGGCCGAAAAATTGACGGCCAGTTGCTTGGCCGGATTGTCATTCGCCAGCAGCACCGCCGCCACCAGCGCCGCCGTGTTGGGGGCCTCGCCTTCGCGCAACGGCGGCAGGCTGGCCCGAATATTGGCCGCGCTATACGCCTGCAAGCCGGCCAGCTCGACTTTGACCAGTTGGCCTTCCGTCACCCGTACCAGCACGCTGCCACTGTGCACGGTCTGCTCCGGCGCATACACTTGCACGATGGGGTAGCCGGCCGCCACATAGGCCGCTTTGACGGCGGCGACGGCGCGCGCGACGTCGTCCATGCTGCGCTGCGGCCCTACAAATGGCGCCACCAGCGCTTGCAGCCGGCTCTCGCTGAGGACGTGGGCGCCCTCGAATGCATAGTGCTGTATCTCAAATGCTGGCGCTTGCGCTGCCGCTGCGGCGGCCACCAACCATCCCGTCAGCGTTGCTACACTGATCGCCACACACTTCGCCATGGTTTCCCCTCAACGCCCTGCCGGCATTGCGCCGCTGTTGGATGTGCCCCCTGTGCGCCCTGCCGGGGTCCTGATGGCTGGCGCATGCGCGGCCGGCCGCTGCGTCGACTATTGCCACAGCGCCATCATGACTTATTATCAAAAAGAAAATAAAGGCCTGCCATCCCTCAAATAGGGTATGCCACGCAATGCCGCGTCGGCGCGGGCGTGCAGGCCGTGCTGGCGCGCGTGCGCCAGCACAACTGTGGTGGAAAGTGGACAGAATTAGCCGAGGTCGGCGCCCGGCTTGCCGGTATGGCTGAAGAACTGCACCCCGATCTGTTCCGACAGCGCTTCGCTGGCCAGCATCAGGCGCTGCAGCAGATCGCTCAGGTACAGGCTGCCACCGACCAGATCGGCTTCCGGTGTCAGCGCCTGTAATTCGTCGGCCAGCGCGGCCAGCCGGGCGGTGCCAGCCGGGCCGCTGCCGGGCGCCATCTGTTGCAGCGTTTTCAGGATGCCATCGACCTGGAACACGATGGAGCGGGTGTTGCTCTCATCGAGCAGCAGCAAGTCGAGCAACGGCAGCCATTCCGGCCGCGCCTGATAGCGGGCGCGGTAGGTGATGATGCTGTCCGACAGCAACAGCATCCATTCCAGATCGCCACCATCCATGGCCAGCCCGCGCCGCAGGATCTGGCACTGGAATTGCAGCCGTTCCAGCCGCCGCCCCAGCGACAGGAAGCGCCAGCCAAGGTCGCGGCTCATGCCGTCCAGCGCGTAGCCGGACATCAGCATCGCCGCCTCGGTCGCGTCGTCCAGCCGCCGCCTCGCTTCGGCCTGGGTCGGCTGCGCCTCGACCGGACGCTCTTGCCGCATCTTGCTGATCGCGCGCCAGTTGTCGAGCGAGATGCGCTCGCGCAACTGGCTGGCGCAGCGGTACAACTGCTGTTGCTGCTGCACCAGCCCCGGCACCTCGGGCGAGACCACGGCCAGCAACAGCGCCGACTCGATCTCGGCATCGCTCAGCACCAGCGACGGCGGCGCCGGCGCGCTGCCCACCTTCGCGGGCTCGGGCGGCGCGATCAGCCAGTACCACTGGCACAGCCCCGTCATGGCGGCCCACTCGGCGCCGCGGTCGTCGGGCCGTACCGAGAACAGGTAGTTCAGCGTGACCCGCAGCAAGCGCGCAATATTGTCACAACGTTCGGCATTGCGGCCGAACCAATGCAGGTTTTCCGCCACCCGGCTCGACAGGTGGGTATCGTCGCGCACCGGCTCGCGCCGTTCGGCGCTGCTACGCTCCGGATGCGGCGACTCGGTCTGGGCCCGGGCCTGCACCCAGGTATCCTTGCTGCCACCGCCATGTTGCATGGTGATGACGCGTGCATCGGGGCCGGTGGCAACCCGGGTCAGGCCGCCCGGCATCACCACATAGCCTTTCGGCGTGGCGCAGGCATACACCCGCAAGCCGGTGGCACACGGATACAGGCCAGCCTTCGGGCCCTCTTTCCAGACCGGGGCCTGCGACAGCCGCACCAGTTCCTGCGCCACATAGTTGCCGGGGTTGCCGCGCAGTTGCGCGATCAACGCCGCGCGCGCATCACCGCGCTGGTCGGCCCCGAACACCGGGCCTTGCCGCAGTTGCGGAAAGGCCGGCTTGATGACCAGACTATCGAGCTTGCTGACCACAGTCTCCAGCGCGGCCGCTTCGCCGCACCACCAGGTCGCCACCGACGGCATCTTCAGCGGTTCGCCCAGCAACCGCTGGCACAGCGACGGCAAAAAGCCCAGCAAGGCGCCCGATTCCAGCAGACTGGAGCCGAGGCTGTTGGTGACCAGCACGGTGCCGCGCCGCACTGCATCGGTCAGGCCGGCCACGCCCAGCGCCGAGTCAGCGCGCAGTTCCAGCGGATCGCAAAAATCATCATCGACGCGTCGCACGATGACGTGCACGCGCTGCATGCCGGACAGGGTCTTCAGCCAGACCATGCCATTGCGCACCGTCAGGTCGCCGCCCTCGACCAGCGGCAGGCCCAGATAGCGCGCCAGATACGTGTGTTCATAATAGGTTTCATTGTGCGGACCGGGGGTCAGCAGCACCATCAGTGGCGGCTCGCCGGCGCGCAGCCCGGCCCCGGCGCAGTGCCGGCCCCAGTGCGCCAGACTGTCGCGCATGGTGTCGAAGAAACTCTCCAGCTTGCGCACTTTCAGGTCGCGCAGCAGGTCGGGGAAAATGCGGCCGATCACGGCCCGGTTTTCCAGCGCATAACCAGCACCTGACGGCGCCTGCGTGCGGTCGCCCACCACCCACCAGCGCCCGTCCGGCGCGCGCGCCAGATCCAGCGCATAAAAATGCAGCGCAATATCGCCCTGATGGCGGATACCCTGACACGGCCGCAAAAAGCCGGCATGGCCATGCACCAGCGCCGGCGGCAGCAGGCCCTCGGCCAGCAGCCGCTGTTCGCCGTAGACGTCGAGCAGTATGCGGTTCAGCAAGGTGGCGCGCTGCGCCACTGCCGCTTCGATCTGGGCCCATTCGCCGTAAGGCAGGATCAGCGGCAGCACGTTCAGGTCCCACGGCCGCTGCATGCCCTTGGCATCGGCATACACGTTGTAGGTGACGCCGTTTTCGCGCACCTGGCGCTGCACTACCTCGATGCGCTGGCGCATCGCGGCCGGTTGCTCGCCAGACAGGTGGTCCAGCATGGCCCGCCAGTGCGCGCGCGGACGCAAGTCCGGGTCCAGCATTTCATCATAGCTGCCGGGCGCGCCCGGATAGCCCGCCAATAAGGGATAGCGCATGGTCTCCTGTTCTGCCGGTTCAGCCCCTTACAGTGGCTGCCAGCGTAAATCCAGCGTCATCGGGAAGCTCGGGTTCGGCGCTTCCTTCTGCACAGTCATCGGTCCCGGCGTATGGCCATGGGCCCAGAACCGGGCAAAGCGGCGCGCCTCGGCGGCGTTGGCATTGACCGGCGAGCCGCTTTCGGCGCGTCCGCCCGGATGACTGACATGATAC
>JBGSBQ010000068.1:0-11304 GCA_041730475.1 Sphingomonadaceae bacterium | reverse complement strand
GGTTTGGCGAAGCGATTGATGATCGCTTGCGCTTCCTGCCACGGATCCTGCGGCTTGGCGGCGGCCGCTAGCGCCGCCGGCAGCGCACCGAGACCGGCGCCGCCGATGCCGGCCGCCGACCGCGCCTGCATGAAGCGGCGCCGCGTCAGCCCGGTGTCGTGTGCGTGGTTAGATTCGGACATCGGGACTCTCATCAGAAGTTGTAGGTGGCGCGCAGGTTGTAGGAACGGCCGATCGGGCTGGCCGCGCTGCTCAGGTAACCGAAGCTATACAGACTGCTGTTGGTCACCGGTGGCTTGGCATCGAGCAGATTGGTCACGCCAGCGACGATCTGCAGATTCTTGATGCCGTTGTAAGTGGTGGTCCAGTTCCACTGCTTGTACGAATTGATGTTGCGCCAGTACTGCTGCGCCACCAGATTCTGGTCGGTGTACTTGGAGTTGTAGTTCTGGGTTAGCTGCATTCCCCAGGCGCCTTGCGACCAGTTCAGTTTCAGCGTGTGCTTCCAGCGGTAGGTGATGATCGGGAAGCTGCTGGTGGTGCCGTTGCTAGCCAGGCCAAATTGGCCGACATTCGACACATACGGGCTGCCTTTGTCCAGCTGGTTATCGAACTGGGTCAGGTAAGTGCCGTCCAGCGATACCTTGAAGTCGCCGTAGCTGGTGCGCGGGAAGTTGTAGTTGGCCGAGACGTCCACCCCGGCGGCCTTTTGGCCACCCAGGTTCATCGTGGTGTTCTTGATGTAGTTGATGGTGCCGTCGGCGTTACGCACGAAGTAGGCCGCATACTTGGCCGGATCGAGGAAGTAGACCTGTTCTGGCAAGTTGGCCAGCATGTCGGTCATCTTGATGTTCCAGTAGTCCAGCGTCAGCGTCAGGTTGCGGGTGGGCTCGATCACGGTACCAACGCTGAAGCCCTTCGATTTTTCTGGCGTCAGTTCGGCATTCGAACCGGTCTGCTTCGGCAGCGTGGTGTTGCAGACGGCGCCCGCAACATAGCCTGGCAGGGCCTTGCCGGTGCCGGCCACGCCTGGCGTGCCGCCCGGGCACAGCACCGGATCGTCCCACTTGGCAGCGGTGGTGGTGGTGGCGCCGGGCAGGCGGTAGCCGTAGCGATCAAACAGCGTCGGCGCGCGGAAGCCGGTGTTGGCCGAGCCGCGGAACATCAGCTGGCTGTTGGGTTGCCAGCGGAAGCTGGCTTTCGGATTGATGGTGTTGCCGAAGTCGCTGAAATGGTCGTCGCGCACGGCGAAGTCCAGATCCAGTTCTTTGGTGATCGGCACATCCAACTCGGCGAACAGTGCGGCGATATTGCGCTGGCCTTCGCCATGCGAGGCCGACGAGTTGGCGTAGCTGACCATACCACTGATCGGCAGCTTGGTGTCTTCGGTGGTATCGCGGTGGAAGTCGGCGCCCAGTGCCATCGCCATCGAGCCGCCGGCAAGATCCATCAACGGACGGGTGATGGTCAGGTCGACACCGGCAAAGGTCGATTTGGAAGTGCGGTTCCTGGCGCCATCGACCTTGATGGTGTCGAGGTAGCTCAGGCCAGCGGCATCCTGCAGGCCGAAGGGATTCAGCGAGCCGTTCGACAGGCCGGTCAGCAGACCTTTGCCGTCGACGTAGCCGGAGTGGTAGTAGTTGTCGCGCTGTGACACGCCATACACCAGGCCTGCCTTGTAGTCCCAGCCGGCCAGATGGCCTTCATCGCTGATGGCGAGGCGCTGGTTGACCTGCACGTCCTTGGTGGTGGCCAGTCCGAGGTCGGCCACGCTCCACGTGACGATCAGCGGTTCGCCTTTCAAACCGGTGACGGCGGGGACGCCGCCACTGCCGCCCGGGTACCATTTGCTGCTCGATGGCAGCGTGGCGCTGACGCCGCTGACGGCCACGCTCTGGGTCGGGTTCTTGGTGCCGAGGATGAATTCTTCGCCGCGCGAGTAATCGATGCTGAGCGTGTGGTCTTCGCTGAAGCGCTTGGTGGCGCGGCCATACAGTGTGACCTGCTGGTTGGCGTACAGCGCGGTACCGTATTCATTGGCGTCGATGATACAGGTGCTCTTGGCACCGATCATCGAGTACGGTGGCAAACAGCCGGCCTTGAAGTAGGGGTTTTGCGCAGTCTTGTTCGTACTGGTGGTGAAGTTGGCGGGCGCTGCATAGCCACCGCTGCCCAGTGTTGGCGCGCGGCCGATGCTGGTCAGCTGTTCGGCCGAACTGAGGTCGGCGCGGTCCGAGGCGGCCAGGCGCGAACGCTGGTGGAAGTCGATGGTGCCGTAGGCGGCCCAGCCATCGCGTTCCAGGTTGCCTTTGCCGAAGGTGATGGTGGCGCGCTGTTCGTCACCGCCGCCTTTTTTCTCCGGCTGTACATATTGCGCCGTCAGCGAGACGCCTTCGAATGAGGTCTTGGTGATGAAGTTGACCACGCCGCCGATGGCGTCCGAGCCGTAGATCGACGACGCGCCGTCGCGCAGGATCTCGACCCGCGACAGGGCGCTCATCGGAATCACGTCAAGGTTGGCGTAGCCGTCGGCGATTGCTTCATTGGCCAGACGGCGGCCATTCAGCAGTACCAGCGTGCGGTTCACACCGAGGCCGCGCAGGTTGATGTTGGTGCCGGAGCCAGCGTTCGATGGTGCCAGCGAGGCCGATTGTGGCAATGCCATCATCACATCGGCCAGGGTGGTCATGCCGGCCTTGGTCAGGTCTTCCGCTTTCAGCGTGGTGACCGGCAGCGCTGCTTCGGCGGCCAGACGCTTGATGCTGGAGCCGGTCACTTCGACGCGCTGCATGGCGGCGTCGCTTTGGGCGTGGGCCTGGCTGGCCAGCGTCATTACCGCAACGGTAATGGCCGATAGCAGCAGGCGAGGTTGAGCACCGCGTGGGGTAGCGGTTGGCTGACGCACAGTAGATACGCGCTTGTTCATGCTTGTCTCCTTCTATTTTTTAAATAAAGTTATGCGTCGCGCAAAGGGTGTGCGCTGGACGCGTGTGGAGCACCTCGCGTACTCCGTGCCGCTGAGACGAGGGTCGCGCTGTCAGAACAGGCGCCGAGGTCGCAGGCGGTCGATAACTTGATTTGTCTTTTTTATCGGGCTGGCATCGTGGCCAGCCTCGTTAGCACTGCAATTGCGTAGAGAAGTGTGGTTTAGCCTCGCGAGAAAGTCCGGGTAACCCGTTCAAGGTGGGCGCGCATGGCCTTGCGCGCGGCGGCCGGATCATGGGCGGCAATCGCCTCCAGGATGCGGCGGTGATCGGTCAGCGTTTCCTGACGCAGTTCTTCGGTCTGGAAGTGTTCCTTCAGCTTGTGCCACAGGCGGCCGCGCTGGTCCCACAGATAGTCGAGCGAGCCCACCAGCGCGCTGTTGCCGGTGGCGCGCGCGATGGCGAGGTGGAAGTTGCGGTCAGCCTGCTCATTGCTCGAATAATTGGCGTGGTGCTTTTCCATCTCCTGTACTGCTTTCAGGATGGCGTCGATGGCGCTATCGGTGGCCACGCGGGCGGCAATGGCGGCGATCTCGGATTCGATCAGACGGCGCGCCGACAGCACTTCAAACGGGCCGGGACCGGCTTCGGGCACGGCCTTGTCTTGTTCCGGCTGCTCGCTGACGTAGACGCCGGAACCGCCGCGCACTTCGATGATGCCGCCCAGTTCCAGCGCGATCAGCGCTTCGCGCAATGAGGCGCGGCTGACTTCGAGTTTGGTGGCGAGGTCGCGTTCGGACGGCAGGCGTTCGCCAGGCTGGATCTGCTCTTCGCGGATCAGTTCCTGAATGCGGTCAGCGACCACGCGATACAGGCGCGGTTCGTGGCTGGCGGTGTCTTGCGGGACGGATGATTTCTTCTGCATGGCGGGTGGTTCTCGAGGTGTTTTTTATTTTTTCGATATTGCGATTTGGTCAGGCCATTCTAAAGTGGTCAGACCAAATATGCAATCTGGACTAGCCAAATTTATTTTTCGCTGTCATACTGAATCGTCCAAAAAACAACGTTTGACCGGATTTTCGGGTTCGGAAAAGGAAGCAAGATGACTTCAGAAACCGCTGTGCACGCACCCCATACGCCGCGTTATATCCTCATGCACGACCACGATAACGTGGCTATCGTGGTCAACGATGGCGGCCTGCCGGCGGGCGCCGTCTTTGCTGACGGCCTGACTTTGCTGGAGGCCGTGCCGCAAGGGCATAAGGTGGCGCTGCGTGCGCTGGCCAAGGGCGAAGCGATCACGCGCTACAACGTCACCATCGGTTATGCGGTGCATGACATTGCTGCGGGCAGCTGGATTTCGGAGGCACAGGTCGAACTGCCGCCGCCGCGTGAGCTGGTGAACCTGCCGATTTCGACCAACCTGGCGCCACCGGCCGAGCCGCTGGACGGCTATACCTTCGAGGGTTATCGCAATCCGGATGGCAGCGTCGGCACCCGCAATATTCTGGCCATCACCACCACCGTGCAGTGCGTGGCCGGCGTGGTTGATTTTGCAGTCCAGCGCATCAAGAACGAACTGCTGCCCAAGTATCCGAATGTGGATGATGTGGTGGGGCTGGAGCACACCTATGGTTGTGGCGTGGCGATTGATGCGCCGGGTGCGATGGTGCCGATCCGCACACTGCGCAATATCAGCCTGAATCCCAATTTTGGTGGTCAGGCCATGGTGGTCAGCCTCGGTTGCGAGAAGCTGCAACCAAACCGCCTGTTCCCGAAAGGCTCGATTCCGATCCAGAACGGCGGCGGTGCCGATCCGGCGCTGGTATGCCTGCAGGATGCGGCCCATGTCGGCTTCATGTCGATGGTTGACTCCATCCTGCGCCAGGCCGAGACCAATCTGGCGGCGCTGAACCAGCGGCGACGTGAAACGGTGCCGGCCTCGGAGCTGGTGGTCGGGGTGCAGTGCGGCGGCAGCGATGCCTTCTCCGGTGTGACCGCCAATCCGGCGGTCGGCTATGCGACCGACCTGCTGGTACGCGCTGGCGCCACCGTGATGTTCTCGGAAGTGACCGAGGTACGCGATGGCATCGACCAGCTGACCTCACGCGCCACCACGCCGGAAGTGGCGGCTGCCATGATCCGCGAGATGGAGTGGTACGACAATTATCTGAGGCGCGGCGGGGTTGACCGCAGCGCCAATACCACGCCGGGCAACAAGAAGGGCGGTCTGTCGAACATCGTCGAGAAGGCAATGGGCTCGATCGTCAAATCCGGCAGCAGCCCGATTTCCGGGGTGCTGGCGCCGGGTGAAAAGCTGACCCAAAAGGGCCTGATCTACGCGGCGACCCCGGCCAGCGATTTCATTTGCGGCACGCTGCAGGTGGCGGCGGGCATGAACCTGCACATCTTTACCACCGGCCGCGGTACGCCGTATGGGCTGGCCGAAGTCCCGGTGATCAAGGTCGCTACCCGCAATGAACTAGCCGAGCGCTGGCACGATCTGATGGACGTGAACGCCGGCCGTATCGCCAGTGGGGAGGCGACGATTGCGGAGGTGGGCTGGGAGATGTTCCGTCTGATGCTGGAGGTGGCCAGCGGCCGCAAGACCTGGGCTGAACACTGGAAACTGCATAACGCGCTGGTGCTGTTCAATCCTGCGCCAGTGACCTGATGCCGTCGTCCTCGCGCATGCGGGGACCCATGCGGCGCAGCTTCAGCATAGGTTCCCGCCTGCGCGGGAACGACGAACTAACTAATTTTTTTGGAATGACCATGACGACTACCACCAAACCATTCAAACGTTTGCTGCTGACCGGTGCCGCCGGGGGCCTGGGCAAAATTCTGCGTGAGCGCATCAAGCCTTGGGCCGATGTGGTGCGCCTGAGCGATATCGGCGATCTGGGCGAGGCCTGCGACGGCGAAGAAATCATGCAGTGCGATCTGGCCGACAAGGCTGCTGTGCTGGCGCTGCTGGACGGCGTGGATGCGGTGCTGCATTTCGGTGGCATCTCGACCGAGAACACTTTCGAGAACATCATGGCGGCGAATATTCAGGGTACCTACAACCTGTATGAAGCGGCCCACAAACATGGCGTCAAGCGCGTGATCTTCGCCAGCTCGAACCACACCATCGGTTTCTACAAGACCACCGATTACATCGATGCCGATAGCCCGATGCGGCCGGACAGCCTGTATGGCGTCAGCAAATGCTTCGGCGAGTCGCTGTCGCGCTATTACTACGATTGCACCGGCATCGAAACTGTCTGCGTGCGTATCGGTTCTTCGTTCCCGGAGCCGGTTAATCCGCGCATGATGGTAACCTGGTTCAGCTACGACGATCTGGTCGAGCTGCTGCGCTGCGCATTGTTCACGCCGCGCGTCGGCCACACCATCGTGTTCGGCGTATCGGCCAATCCGGCCAGCTGGTGGGACAACTGCAAGGCCGCGCACCTGGGCTTCCACGCCAAGGACAGCTCGACCCAGTTTGCCGCCAAGCTGCCGGACAGCGGCACCTATCCGGCCGCCGATGACGTGGCCACCATTTATCAGGGCGGCGGTTTTGTGCAGGCCGGTCCGCAGTACTCCTGATTCAGCCCCAGTACTGCCAGCCCAGCACGGCGGCGTTGTAGAGCGCATGCACCAGCATCGGCGCCAGCAGCAGCTTGCTGCGTTCATACGCCGCCGCCGTCAGGATTCCCAATCCGAATACCGGTAGCATCGACAGTTCCGGGTGGATGATGGCGAAGATGGCGGCGCTGACCAGCATCGCCGGACGCGCATTCATCGAGCGCCGCAGGCCGCCGAAGATCAGGCCGCGGAAGATGAATTCCTCACACAGTGGCGCCGCGCCGACGGCCAGCAAGAACACCCACGGACGATAACCCTGTGCCGCAAAGGCTTGCTGCTGATGCGCGATGGGGGCCCACAGGTCGCTGTGCTGCAAGGCGACTAGATAGGCGATACCGGGCACGATGGCCAGCAGGCCCAGTCCAACGCCCCAGCGCAGCGCGGTGGCGACGCTGGCGCCGCGCAGCATGCGTGGCACGTCGCGGGTCTTGCTGCGCCAGTAGACCAGCCGCGCCAGCAGGTAGACCAACAGGCCGGCGGCGCTGAAGCTGAGCGTAACCAGCATCTGTGCCGGCACTTCGAGCGCATCCAGCATCAGCATGCCCAGCGCCTGCAGTACGAAGAACATGGTGGCGGCGATCAGCCCGTCCGAGGTCGACACGCGAGGCGGCGGCGAGGCGGCCGGATCGAGCAGGTACGGTAGCTGGTCGCGTGCCTTTTGCCACAAGGCCAGTGCCAGTGCGCCACTGAGCACCATGATGACCAGCTTTTGCGACCATACGCTGGTGTACACCGAGTAGATGTAAAAACTCGACAGCAGCATGTACAGGTAGATGTAGGTCGGGCGCACGCGGTTGCGCACTTCCACCGCTTGCGGGTCGCAGGCGAATACGCCCAGCGCCACGGCGATCACGGAAAAGATGGGAATGCCGGCGATGACGATGGCTGCCAGCAGCGCCAGTTGCCAGTCGGGGTGCGCGGTGTAGTGCAGACCGAGGCCGAACACGGCCAGCGGATAGATCAGGGCCTGCACGCCCCACAGCTGCGCCTTTTCCTTCAACACGCTTTCGACTGAACGCGGGAAGGTGTACAGCAGCCACAGAACCTGGCCTTCGTTATTCAAGGTCTGGAAGGCTGACAGCATCAGCACGTAGGCGCCGATGCCGAAGGCGATGGCGGCCAGCACGGTGTGGTGGGTGCCGAGGTCTTTCAGACTATCGAGCTGGCCGTTGAACAGCATCTGGCTGCCGATGATGATGACTGGCAGTAGCAGCGTCTGAACCAGGAAATTGCGGTCGCGGCTCAGCAGGCGCAATTCGCGGCGCTTGATCGGCGACAGCAGGCGAACCATGGCCGCATGCAGCGTCGAGCTGGGGGCGCCGCTGGCGTCGTGAACCAGCGGCCGGCGCGCACTTTCGCGCGCGCTGGCGCCGACCACGCCGTGGCGCAACTGGTGCTGCATCAGCCATACGCCGCCGAGCAGCAGCGCTGCGCTCTGCGCCAGCAGCAGTGCGGCCAGCGGCAGCAGCTGTGCAACGCTGTGCGCCTGCATCATTTGCAGCAGCACTCCGGGTGGGGTCCATACCGTCCATGCTGGCCAGTTGCGTGCCCAGTCCATTGGTAGCGTGCTGGCGCCCGGCGTGCCGAGTGCCATGACGAAGTAGGTGACCGGCATGCTGACCAGCGTCGCCAGCGCCTGCAGGTTGCGCAGTTGCGAGGCCGCCAGCCACATACGCAAGCCGGTATCGGCCAGCGTATGCAGCAGCGCTGCCAGTGGCAGCAGGGCGGCCGTGCCCAGTATGGCGATCGGCAGTGCGCTCCAGCGGTAGCCGCTGGCCCACGCCACGGTCAGCAGCAGTGGCAGCAGCGCGAACAGGCCCACGACGTTGCTGGCGCTGCGCTCCAGCAGCCGCCCCCATAGCAAGGTCCGGCGCTGCACCGGCAGCGTTACCAGCCATTCCAGGTCCCAGTCCGGCTGCGCCAGTTCCTTGCTGGCCAGCGGCATGACGACGGCGATCAGGAACAGCAGCGACAATTCCATCGTCAGTCCATGCATCACGGGCGCGGCAAAGGGTGCGGCCGCCAGCTCCTCGGCGGCGGTGCCAAAGTCGGCGTGGCGTTCATGCGGGGCGCCGGCCGTGCCTTGGCAGCCGCTGCTGGCAACCAGCTGGCACTGCAAGTTCATCACCGTCTGGTGCGCGATGTTGATAAAGGCGAAGGACATCAGCAGCGCCATGATGGTGGTCAGCAGCCACAGGTTGCGGGTCTTGCTGGCGCTGGCGATACGCACTTTGCTGTCGGCCAGCTGCTTGCGCTGCCAGGCGCGGAACAGATTATTGGTGGTCTGGTTTTTCAGCCGCCGCAGGCGCATCTGCGCCATCAGCCAGATGGTGCGGGCGGGCGTGGGTGGCTGGGGCGGCTGTCTCATGCTGCATTCTCGTCGGTGATCTTCAGGAACACTTCTTCCAGTGTGGCCGAAGCGGCCGAGGCTTCGGCGCGGATTTCGTCGAGCGAGCCGGTGGCCACCAGTTGGCCACGGTGGATGATGCCAACCCGGTCGCACAGCTTCTGCGCCATGTCGAGCAGGTGGGTCGAGACAAAGATGGTGGTGCCCTGCGCGGCCGCCGCCAGCAGACGCTCCTGCACTTCGCGCGAGGCGCGCGGATCGAGGCCGTTGATCGGTTCATCGAGGATCAGTACCGAGGGTTCGTGGATCAGCGCACAGGCCAGTCCGAGCCGCTTCTTCATGCCCAGCGAGTAGTTGACGGCGTAGTCTTCGGCCGCTTCGGTCAGGCCGAATTCGGCCAGCAGGCGCGCGCTGCGCTGGGTTGCATCGGCACGCGGATAGCCATGCATCTCGGCGACGAACTGCAGGATTTCGCGGCCGCGCAAGTAGTCGTAGAACACCGGGGTATCGGGCAGGTAGCCGACCCGCTGCTTGACGGCGGCGGCATCGGCATGGCAATCGAGGCCGTCGATCAGGACCCGACCGGCGCTCGGTACCAGAATGCCCATCATCATGCGGATGGTGGTGGTCTTGCCTGCGCCGTTCGGGCCAAGGAAGCCGAACACTTCGCCACGCCGTACCGTCAGTGTCAGTGGCTGGACGGCGTTAAATTCGCCATAGCCTTTGGCCAGGCCCTGGAATTCGATCATGGTGCGGCTCCCGGTAGATGGAAATGTTGTGAAATAATATACACATCATAGCATCGCCAGGCTGGGCTAGCAGTCCGAATTGATCAACGCTGGGTGTACAAATTCATGCCAAAACGTTCGGTGCGTGGGTGCCAGTTGCCCTGGATGTCGGCCGAGGCCAGGATACGTTCGGCGCGCCCGATCAGCAGTGCGCGCGGCACCAGACCGATATAGCGCGAATCCTGGCTGTTGTCGCGGTTATCGCCCAACATCATGTACTGGCCGGCCGGCACCGTGGTGGCGGCGAAGTCGCGCCGCGCCTGCACCTGCGGCAGCAGCTGGATCTGGTGCGCGGCGCTGGCCAGCGTCTCACGCAGCTGCACGCTGGCCAGCTGGCCGGCGCCGCCCACGGTTTCGGTGCCGTTGCCGATCATCGCGTAACTGGCCGGCTGGCCGTTGATGATCAGTTGTTCATTGCGCATCTCGACGCGGTCGCCCGGCAGTGCGATGACACGCTTGATCAGACGGGTGCCGTTCTGCGGGGAGCTGAAGGTGACGATGTCGCCGCGTGCTGGTTCGCCGGTGGTACTGAGTACGATGTCAGTCAGAGGTACCTTGACGTTGTAGGCCAGCCGGTTGACGAAGACCACGTCGCCCTCCAGCAGATTCGGGTGCATGGACGCCGACGGGATCGGATTCCAGTCGGCGACGGCGGTGCGGAAGATCCCGAACAGTGCCAGGAACAGCAAAAAGCCCTTGTTAGCTTTGATCCACTGCTGCATTTTCACTACTCCCTCTTGTGAGTGATACCGTTGGATGGCGCTCTGGTTGTACCATCGCAGTGTGTGATTCGATTCTTAATCCCAGCTTAGCCTCGGAAGGTTTATGAATTCGTCCGATTTCCCGCCCCAGGCTGCCCTGCTGGCGGCACCTGCCGACGCGCTGGATGCGGTCGGCCACTTCGATCCCTATCCCTATTATGACCAGCTGGCGGCGCGCGGCGGATTGCATTTCGATCCGGCTCTGCAGCTGTGGGTGGCGGCCAGCGCGGCCAGCGTCAAGGCGGTGCTGGGCCATGCGGCGTGCCGCGTGCGGCCACCAGCCCAGCCAGTGCCGGCGCCGATTGTGGGCGGCTCGGCGGGCGAGGTGTTTGCGGCGCTGGTGCGCATGAATGACGGCGAACGCCATGCGCAACCCAAGCTGGCCTTGCAGCGCGCGCTGGCGGCGCTGCCGCTGGCCGAGGCCCAGCAACGGGCGACGCGACTGGGGCGCCAGCTATGGCGCGGCGATGGCGGCCTGTCGCACTGGCTATGCGAGGTACCGGTGACGGTGGTGGCCAGTCTGATGGGTTTTCCGGCGGAGCAGTTGCCGGCGCTGGCGGCATGGATGGGGCGCTTTGTCGCCTGCCTGTCGCCGCTCAGCAGCCCTGGCCAGCTGGCCGACGCGCACCAGTGCGCGCGCGACCTGCTGGCCACGTTCCGCACCTTGCTGCAACAGCAGCCGCCACCGGCGCCCGACACCTTGCTGGCGCTGGTGTGGGCCGAGGCTCAGGCGGCCGGCTGGGACGATGCGCGGGCGATCCTTGCGAATCTGGTCGGCCTGCTATCGCAGACCTACGAAGCCAGCGCCGGCCTGCTGGGCAACAGCGTGGTGGCGCTGGTGCGCCAACCCGAGG
>JBGSBQ010000067.1:0-11379 GCA_041730475.1 Sphingomonadaceae bacterium | reverse complement strand
CTGAGGAAATAGCCACCACCCACATCCGGGAACAAGCCGATATTGGTTTCGGGCATGGCCATCTTGGTGCGCTCGGTCACCACGCGGACGCTTGCACCTTGGGGGCGCGCGCGCCGGCCGCCTGTTTCAGCTTGGCCGCCGTGACGATGCCGGCCGAGAAGGTGTGCTCGCCGGTGATGATGTAGATCTTGCCGCTGACGCTGCGGGCAATGGTCTCCATCAGCGCCATGCTCAGCTCCGAATTGCCCCCCGAATCAAAGCGCAGGTCGAGGATCAGGTTGCGCGCGCCGCGGTCCGCCAGTTCCTGTGTGGCCGCTGCGATGAAGGGCAGGATGGGCTCAGCCGCGCTGCCGGTATGGGAGCGGAACTGCAGGTATAGCGCGTCCGCCTCCGGCAGGCGCAACCTGCGGAACAGCTGGTCCGGCTGCTGCAGATACAGTGGCTGGGGCGCGTTGCCCGGCTCGCGCTGCAGACTGTGCATCCGGTTGCCGCCGGCCCACGCAGCATAAGGCACGAAGGCGATGCGGCGCGTGATGCGGCGGCCGTCGCGCCGGTGCAGTGTCAGTTGCAGACTGTCGGCACGGCGCGCCAGTCCCATCGCATGCAGGATCTGGGCGGTCTCGATCGCCCACATACCGCTCCAGCGCACATAGTTTGGTGGCCCGCCAAAGTAGTCATGCAACTGGCGTAGCAGGGCCTCGGTGGGCAGTCCATCGATGGCGGCGATGCGGGCGCCGACCAGATCGGCCTGACCGGGCGGCGCGTGCGTGACCAGCAGCGCGTCCGGAAATGCGGCCAGTGTCAAGGGCAGCCGTGCTGCCGGCCACCAGCCCTGTCCATTGTCGAAATAGTCGTGACCATTGTCGGCGAAGGCGGCGATCCGCAACAGGATAACGAGGAATTCTGCCTCGGAATAGGGGCGGCGTTCGTGCAGGCGCGCGGCGATGTAGCCCAGCGCCTGCTGGCGCTGCGCGTCGGACAGCGCGGCGCTGCGCAGCACATAATATTCCCGGGCATACGCCAGATCGCGCGCCTGCTGCTGCTGGCTGGCTGCGGCAGCAGCCACAGGCGCGGCAACTGCTTTTGGCGTCGCGGCCGCCCCTGCGATCGCGGTCGCATGCATTAGCAGCGCCATCCCGGCCTTGGCCATCCGCCTTGTCCACAGGTGCGCCATCGTCAGCGGCCTAGGTGCATATGACCCGGTTGCGGCCTTCATGTTTGGCCCGGTAGAGTACCTTGTCGGCCCGTATCAGCAGCGACGACATGGTATCCGGCGGTGCACTGTTCAGCTCCGCCTGTGCCACGCCGATGCTGATGGTCAGCGAGAAGGGCTGGCCATCATCGCCCTCGATGCGCAGTGCGGCTACTTCGGCGCGCAGGCGTTCGGCGGCGCTGCAGGCCACTTCCAGCTCGGTCTCCGGCATCAGCAGCACAAACTCTTCGCCACCAAAGCGCGATGCCAGATCGATGCTGCGCACGCCACTGGCCAGCGCCTTGGAGACCGCCACGATAGCCCGGTCGCCCGCTTCGTGGCCATGCTGGTCGTTGACTTCCTTGAAGTGATCGATGTCCACCATCAACAGCGCCAGTGGACGGTGGAAGCGGCGGGCCCGGTCCAGCTCCACGTTGATCTGTTCTGTCATGCGGCGCCGGTTGCCGATCCCGGTCAGCGGATCGGTGGTGGCCAGCCGTTCCAGCCGGCTGTTGGCATCGATCAGGTCCAGCGTGCGCTGGCGAACGTGCTCCTCCAGCTGGCGCCGTTCGTTGTCGAGTGCCAGCAGCGACTGGCGGCGTCCGCGCAATGCCACCACCAGCGCCGAAATCAGCACGCCCTCGAGGATGATCAGCGTCAGACCGCCGACGATCTGCAACCGGTATTGTTCCCACACCGATTGCGGCCGGTTCAGCCACTCGACCCGCTCCGGCAGGTGCTGCAACTGTAGCCGCTGCACCGTCGGATAATCGAATACATAGCCGGGAATCCCCGCAATGTCGGGCGGCAGCTGTTGCAGGATGCTGCCAATGGCACGGCCGATACGCTCGGCGCTGACCACAAAGCCGCCCACCACGCCCGGCACCACCAGCGACTCCAGATTGGTAAAGATGGGCACCTTGGTCGCTGCCGCCAGCGCCCGCGCCACCTCGACCGGCCGGCTGCTGGCGCCACGGCTGTCATGGTAGGCGGGCAGCAGGAAGATGGCGCTGTCCGGTCCCAATGCCGCCGCCTCGCGGTACAGCTGTTCATAGGTCAGGCTGTCCCAGTACTCAAACTGCAACTGGTTCCGGTAGCCGGCCGCCACGCTGCGCACATCGGCCACCATCTCCTGAATGCGCGCCGTGTTATCGCCGACGATGACGATGCGTCTGACCGTGGGGGCGATGCGCGGAATGATGCCAATTGCATGTTGATAGTCAGCGCTGATTTCATAGCCGACGCCATCGCTGGGCTGCCAGCCGCGCCGTCCGTGGTTCAGGTAGACCCGTGGCACGCCGGCGAACAAATGCGGGCGCTCGCTCAGGAAGCGTGCCGCCACATAGTTTTCGGTAATGATGGTATCAAAGCGGATGCGCGCATATTTGGTGCGCAGGTACTGCTCCATGCCGGCCACCCCTTCCGCCTCGCCCACGCGGATCACGTCAAAGCGCTCTTCGAAGATGCCGACGGCGGTGGTGAGATTTTTGCTGGCCAGTTCTGCGTCCAGTCCTTTGTGGATGAGCGACTGCCAGGCCGAAGCCGAATCGGCACCCAGCGAGTACAGCACCAGTACCTTGCGCGCGTCGGCGGCCCAGACGGGCGCCGCTGACAGCAGCAAGACAGTCAGCAGGACGGTCAGCAGGGCAGTCAGCAGGTGCAGCGGCACAAGTCGGCGGGCCAGAGGCAGCATGGTTTGGGCTGGGACGGCAAAGAGGATTTGCAATCAAGCAATAAGTCTAGCACGCTTTCATCGCTGGACCATCCCCCAGATGCCAGATTTTTAGGCGGCGCGCAACGCCTCGACGATCTGCATGCGGGCCGCCCGCAGCGCCGGCAGGAAGCCGCCGATCACGCCCATCAGTAGCGCGAACAGCAAGGTTTTGACGATAATGGCGGCGGTCAGGCGGAAGCCGAACGCCAGTTCGGAAAAGGACTGGAAATTGGTCGTCGAGAACGACAGGAACTGCATCAGCGCGGCGCAGCCCAGGCCGGCCGCACCGCCCAGCACTGCCAGCAGCATCGATTCGGTCAGGAAGGCGGCCAGGATGGAGCGGCGCTGGAAGCCGAGCGCGCGCAGCGTGCCGATTTCACCGACCCGGTTCGCCACCGAGGCATACATGGTGATGGTGGCGCCTATCATGGCGCCGATCGAGAAGATGATCGACAGGATCAGCCCCAGCACGCTGATGAAGGTGGACAGGGCTTTCGACTGGTCGCTGTAAAACGTCTGTTCGCGCTTGGCGTCGAGCGTCAGGCGCTGGTCGGTTTCGATGTCTTGCTTGAAGCGCTCGAACAGCGTGCTGTCGGCCAGCCGCACCACGATGGCGGAAAAAGCGTTACGACGGAAGGCCGGCATCAGCTGGTCGGCGTCGCCCCAGATTTCAGAATCAAAGCCGCTGTTGCCGGCGTCGAACAGACCTACTACGGTCCATTCACGGGCGCCGAAGCGCAGCGTTTCGCCGATGGCGGCACCGTTGAAGCGGCGCGCGATGCTGGCGCCGGCGATCACTTCGGAGGCGCCGGGGCGGAACATGCGGCCAGCGCTCAGCTTTACCTGCGGCCGCAGCACCTGGGCCCGCGCCGAGACGCCGCGGATGATGACGTTGGACGGCTTGCCGGAGTCGCGCTTGACCAGCGAGATCAGCACCACGGTTTCCTTCGACAGCAGGCGCTGGCCGTCGGCGCCGACCGCGATGGCCGGGTGGCTGGCCACGATATTGGCCTGCCCCCGTTCGATGCCGCTCTGGATTTCGGTGTCGGCCGAGCGCCGTATCACGATCACGTTGTCATACTCGCCGGTGGTGACCATGGTATTGCGCAGCCCTTCGTCGAGCATCAGCACGGTGGCGAACACGAACACCACCAGCGCCAGACCAGTCGCCGTCAGTACCGTGGTCAGGCGCCGCGCCCACAGGTTGCGCGCCACGTAGGAGAGCGGGATCTTCATCCTATGCTCCTCAGGCCTTCGACGATGTTGACGCGGGTGGCGCGGATGGTGGGGGCGATGGCGGCCACGAAACCAATCGCCAGCGCTGCCAGCAGCTGCTGGATCACGGTCAGCTGCGACACCTTAAATACCGGGAACATGGTGCCCATCACATGCCCCAGCCAGCCGGCGAAGGGGAACAGCATGGCGATGCCGATGGCGGCACCCAGCACCGCCAGCAGCAGCGATTCGCCGAAGATCATGATGCTCAGGAAGCCGGGGCCGAAGCCGAGTGCCTTCAGTGTGGCGTATTCGCCGAGCCGCTCGCGCGCGCTCATCGCCATGGTGTTCGCCATCACGGCCGCGATGATGATGATGACGACAAACGACACCACCCGGATCGCCACCACGATCGCTTCCGACATCGAGACAAAGCCGAGCTGGAATGCTTTTTCCGTTTCGGTCAGCGTCTCGGCCAGCGAGTTGGCGAATTCCTGGTCGATCGCGGCCGAGATGGCGGCGGCGTTTTCCGGCTGCCTGATCTGCACCAGGTAGACGCCGATCTGGTTGGCGCGGCGCGGCATGCTCTTCTTGATCGTCTCGTTAACATAGTCCCAGTGCAGGAACAGCTGCGCGGTGTTGGTGGTCGGCTGGCGGCCGTCGTAAATGCCGCGCACCGTCAGCTCCCACTGGCCGGGGTAGATGGTGCCCTTCAGCGGGATCACATCGCCGATCTTGAAGCCATACTGGTCGGCCAGCTTGCGTCCCACCAGCGCGCCCTTGCGGTCGTGCAGGAAGGCCTCGCGCTGTTCGGCGGGCAGCAGGTAGTCCGGGTAGATGTCGAGATAGCTCTTGCCCGAAATGGCGTACTGCGCGAAGAAGTTTTTCGGGTCCTTGTAAGTTCCCTGAAACCAGTTGGCGTAGCCGACGCCGGACACGCCGTCCACGGCGCGGATCCTGGCCTGGTAGGAAAGCGGCAGCGGGAACACCAGCGAAGTCTTGTTGCGCGTGACCAGCGTGGTGTTGGACGCGCCCTCGGCCCCGGCATACCACGCATCGACCACCGTTTGCAGCAGGCCAAACGAAAACACCGCGACCACCAGTCCGAGCAGGGTCAGGCCGGTGCGCAGCTTGTGGCGCATGGCGTTCCTGAGGATCAGCCGGAAGGTGGTGGCCGGGGAGTACATGGTCAGGCCGCCTGCTCAGCCAGCAGTTCGCCCTTGTCCAGATGGACCATGGTGCGGGCACGCGCGGCGGCGGCGGCGTCGTGGGTGACCATGATGATGGTCTTGCCCAGTTGCTGGTTGAGTTGCTGCAGCAGCGTCAGGATTTCGGCGGCGGAATGGCGATCAAGGTCACCGGTCGGCTCGTCGGCCACGATCAGCGTCGGGTCGGTGACAATGGCGCGGGCGATCGCCACGCGCTGCTGCTGGCCGCCAGACAGCTCGTTCGGTGTGTGGTCCATGCGGTCAGCCAGATTCACCATCTGCAGCGTCAGTTCGACCCGTTCCTTGCGTTCGCGGCGCGACAGATTGGTCAGCAGCAGCGGCAGCTCGACATTCTCGAACGCTGTCAGCACCGGCATCAGGTTATAGAACTGGAAGATGAAGCCGACGTTGGCGGCGCGCCAGCGTGCCAGTTCGCTCTCGCCCATGCTGGCGATATCGAGGCCGGCGATGCGCAGCAGGCCGTGATCCGGTTTGTCGATGCCGGCGATCAGGTTCAGCAGCGTGCTCTTGCCGGAGCCGGAAGGTCCCATCAGCGCCGTGAAATCGCCGGCCGGAATGGTCAGCGTGATATCGCGCAGTACCTCGACGATCTGGTCGCCACGTCGGTATGATTTGGCCAGATGCTCGATCTGCACCAGTGGTTCCGCAAGGAGGTCGGCCATGGTTTATTTCTTCGCGATGCTGACTGGCTGGCCATCGTGCAGCTTGGCGTCCGGCGCCAGCACCACCTTGTCGCCCGGTTTCAGTCCCTTGACCTCGACCAGTTCACCGATCTTGCGGCCCGCCGTCACGGCCACCGCATGCGCCACCTCGCCGTCGATCATGAAGGCGATTGACTTGCCGTCTCGGTTGACGATGGCCGCTGGCTGCACCGCAATCACTGACTGCTTGTCCGCAGCGGGGATCACCTTGGACAGGAAGGCCACCTTGGCGCTCATGTCGGGCAGCACACGCGGGTCGCGGTCGTCAAAGCGCACCTTGACCAGCAGCGTTGCCTTGCTGCGATCCATGGTCGGCACCATGCGCGAGACGGTGCCGGCCAAGCGCAGTTCGGGGAAGGCATCGAGCTGGATTTCGGCCGGCTGGTCGACCCGGATCTTGCTCAGGTTCGCTTCCGAGACATCGGCTTCCACCTCCAGCGTGCCCATGTCGGCAATCGTTACCACTGCGCCCTTGCTGTCGGCGGCCGACGAGTAGGGTGTGATGTTGTCGCCCACGTTGGCGCTCTTGGTCAGGATTACACCATCGAAGGGGGCGCGGATCAGGGTCTGGTCGAGCGCCACCTGCGCTACCTGCGCATTGGCCCGGGCGGCGGCAATCGCCGCGTGGTAGCCGGAGATGTTGGCTTTGGCCTTGTTCAGGCGCGCCTGCGCGGCGTCGTAACTGGCGGCGGCGATGAACTTCTGCCGCAGCAGGTCGGCGGTGCGGTTGAAGTTGGCCTGCGCGTCGGCCAGTTCGGCCTGACCCTGTTCCAGATTCGCCTGTGCGACCTTGATGTTGGCCTGCGCTTGTCCCAGCGTGGCGCTGACATCGCGGTTTTCCAGCCGCGCCACCACTTCATCCTTTTTAACGTGGCTGCCTTCCAGTACGCCCAGCCATTCGAGCCGGCCAGTGGCTTTCGACGACAGCGCCGCCTTGCGCTGCGCCACCACATAGCCGGTCGCATTCAGCAGCGTGTAATTCTGGGCCGGGTAAGCCTGCGCCACGGTGACCACGTCGACGCTGGCCTTGCCGCTGATCTGGCGTCCGGCAATCGCCGCCACCGCCGCCAGCACGGCCACCACCACCAGTCGCTTGACCCAGCGCCGGCGCGAGCGCGGGGCGCTTTGCAGCGCAGCCGGGCCCCGTTCTATCTTTAATTTGCTAATGTCTGGAGCTGTCACGCATACCTCGCCTGGAAAGTGGGACTGCTGTCTGATAGTGAAGCAAAATAGTTATTCCGGCAAGCCTGCCACGCAAGGCGGATCACATGGCACTGGCGATTCGTTGCGGGAATACTTCAAGCAGCCAGTCGATGCACACGCGTAGCCAGTGTGTCAGGTTAGGCCGGTGCGCTGAACTGCATCAGACAGGCGGGCGTGGCGCAGGTCATCAGGGGTGCCTGGCCGATCCGGCGCGCCACCAGCCCCCGCCGTCCGCACGTCGTTCCCGCGCAGGCGGGAACCCATCTCCCGCCACTCGGCCCATGCTGCATCCGGGACGCCTGCGCTACAATCCCGCCTTTACCCCGTTGGCCCTCCCCATGACTATCCCCGCACCGATACTCGACGCGCTGGCGCGCGCCCATGCCTCCTGGCGTCCCTTGTTGATCGAAGGACTGCAGGCCATGATGGCAGCCGATCCGGCCTACCTGACGGCACTCGCGCAAGACAGCTACCTGCCGACCGAACAGCGCCTGTTTGCGGCCTTCGAACTGCCGCTGGACGCGGTGCGCTACGTGCTGGTTGGCGAAGGCCCGTATCCGCGCCCCGACAGCGCCACCGGGGTCTGCTTCATGGATGGCGCAGTCGGCAGTCTGTGGTCGGACGAAGAGGGCGGCGGCCTGTCGAAACCGGTCAACAAGGCCACCTCGCTGCGCAATTTCATGAAGATGTTGCTGGTTGCCGATGGCCAGCTGGCGCTGAATAACACCGCCGGCAGCGCGCTGGCCGCCGTTGCCGCGCACGCACGGGGCAACGCCGCCTGCATCCAGACCTTGGCCGACATGCAGCGCAAGCTGACCGCGCACGGCTTCCTGCTCTTGAATGCGTCGCTGGTATTTCGCGCCCATGTGGCGCCGGTCAGGGATGCCCGCGCCTGGCTGCCGTTCTTCGAAACGGTGATGGCCGGGCTGGCGCGGCAGGCTGCCACGACGCCGACGATGATTCTGTGGGGCAAAATCGCCGAGCAGCTGAATAAGTTGCCAGTAATGACATCATTCCCGCAAATCGTCGCGGAACACCCGTACAACCTGAGTTTTATTGGCAATCCGGCAATGCATGCGCTGTTCGGTCCGCTGCGCCTGCTGGCGCAGGGCTAAGGCCCTCCCGGGCGAAGGGCCGCCCGGCAAACTTTGTTAAAGTTTGGTATACTTGACTAATTCGATCAACTAATCAGGGCAACATACTGCCGCTGCATCAAGTTGGAAGCCGATATTTTAACCGAGTTGAACCGAGGTAGTAATGCGTCTGACCACCAAAGGCCGTTTTGCTGTGACTGCGATGATAGACCTGGCCCTGCGTCAGGGCAAAGGTCCGGTCACGCTGTCGGGCATCAGCCAGCGCCAGGCCATATCGCTGTCCTATCTCGAGCAGCTGTTCGGCAAGCTGCGCCGGCATGAAATCGTCGAATCGATCCGCGGTCCCGGCGGCGTCTACAGTCTGGCGCGGCGCGCCGACAAGGTCACGGTGGCCGACATCATCATCGCCGTTGACGAGCCGCTCGACGCGACCCAGTGCGGCGGCAAGGAAAACTGCCACGGCGCCGATGCCACCGCCGGTGTGCGCTGCATGACCCATGAGCTGTGGGCCACACTGAACGAAAAAATGGTCGATTACCTTGATTCGGTCTCGCTGCAAGACCTGGTCGACCAGCAGAAACAAAAGAATGCTGACCAAAGCGTGGTGGTACTGCACCGCAACCACGCCGCGCTCGGTTAACCAGATATCGCTACATACGTTGCCAAAAAACGGAGTTATTTGATGAACGCACCAGAGAAAAACGTCGCGCAGGTCCCGCCGGTCGAGTTCAAGCACGCCCCGCACTTCCCGATCTATATGGACTATTCGGCCACCACGCCGATCGATCCGCGCGTCGCCGACCAGATGATCCCTTACCTGCGTGAGCAGTTCGGCAATCCCGCTTCGCGCAGCCACATGTACGGCTGGACTGCGGAAAAAGCCGTGGAAGAAGCGCGCGGCCACGTCGCTGCGCTGGTCAATGCCGACCCGCGTGAAATCATCTGGACTTCGGGCGCGACCGAATCGAACAATCTGGCACTGAAAGGTGCGGCGCAGTTCTACAAGACCAAGGGCAAGCACATCATCACCGTCAAGACCGAGCACAAATCGGTGCTGGACACGGTGCGTGAACTGGAGCGCGTGGGCTTTGAAGCGACCTATCTGGAACCGCAGGACAATGGCCTGATCAGCATCGAACAGCTGACCGCCGCGATCCGTCCGGACACGATTCTGGTGTCCGTCATGCTGGTGAATAACGAGATTGGCGTGATTCAGCCGATCGACGAGATCGGCGCGCTGTGCCGCTCGAATGGCATCATCTTCCACTGCGACGCGGCGCAAGCGACCGGCAAGCTGGTGATCGACCTGCAAAAAACCAAGGTCGACCTGATGACCTTTACGGCCCACAAATCGTACGGCCCGAAAGGTATTGGCGCGCTGTACGTGTGCCGCAAGCCGCGGGTACGGATCGAAGCCCAGATGCACGGTGGTGGCCATGAGCGCGGCCTGCGTTCGGGCACGCTGCCGACCCACCAGATCGTCGGCATGGGCGAGGCGTTCCGTCTGGCCAAGCTGGAAATGGAGAGCGAAATCAGCCGCGTCAAGGCGCTGCGCGACCGCCTCGCCAACGGCCTGCAAGAGATCGAAGAAACTTATATCAACGGCGACATGGATCACCGTGTGCCGCACAACCTGAACGTCAGCTTCAACTACGTCGAAGGCGAATCGCTGATCATGGCGGTCAAGGACCTGGCCGTATCGTCCGGTTCGGCCTGTACCTCGGCGTCGCTGGAACCATCGTATGTGCTGCGCGCTCTGGGCCGCAGCGACGAGCTGGCACACAGCTCGATCCGCTTTACCATCGGCCGTTTCACCACCGAAGCCGACATCGACTTTGCCGTAGAGCTGATGAAATCCAAGGTGCACAAGCTGCGCGAGCTGTCGCCGCTGTGGGACATGTTCAAAGAAGGGATCGACATCAATTCGATCCAATGGGCAGCGCACTAATTAACAGATCACAGGAGCATCAAAATGGCATACTCGGAAAAAGTGTTGGACCACTACGAAAATCCACGCAACGTCGGCGCGTTTGAAAAGGGCGATGAGTCGGTTGGTACCGGCATGGTTGGCGCCCCGGCCTGCGGCGACGTGATGAAACTGCAAATCAAGGTCGGCGCCGATGGCCTGATCGAAGATGCCAAGTTCAAGACCTATGGCTGCGGTTCGGCCATCGCATCGAGCTCGCTGGTGACCGAATGGGTCAAGGGCAAGACGCTGGATCAGGCGCTGGCCATCAAGAACACCCAGATCGCCGAAGAACTGGCGCTGCCACCGGTCAAAATCCACTGCTCGATTCTGGCCGAAGACGCCATCAAGGCAGCGGTCGAAGACTACAAGGCCAAACACGCGGCGTAAGCCGGAGGACTAGCATGGCAATTACATTGACCGAAAAGGCCGCCAAGCACATCAACCGCTACATCGAACGGCGCGGCAAGGGCATCGGCCTGCGCTTCGGCGTGCGTACCACCGGTTGTTCCGGTTTGGCCTACAAGCTGGAATACGTGGACGAAGTGGCGGACGAGGATAACGTGTTCGAGTCGCATGGCGTGAAGGTCTTCGTCGACCCGAAAAGCCTGCCGTACCTCGATGGCACCGAGCTCGATTTCGCCCGTGAAGGCCTGAACGAAGGCTTCAAGTTCAATAACCCGAACCTGAAAGACGCATGCGGTTGCGGTGAAAGCTTCCGCATCTGACCATGCAAAATCATTTCGAGCTATTTCAGCTGCCGCAGCGCTTTGCGCTCGATACCAGCGCCCTGGACGTGGCTTACCGCGACGTTCAGGGGCGCGTCCATCCCGATAAATTCGTCAATGCCACCGACGCTGAAAAGCGCGTCGCGATGCAGTGGGCGACGCGCGCCAACGAAGCCTATCAAACGCTGAAGAACCCGCAGAAGCGCGCTCAGTACCTGTGCGAACTGCACGGTGTGGACTTGCAGACCGAGTCCAACACGGCGATGCCGATGGCTTTCCTGATGCAGCAGATGGAGTGGCGCGAAGCGCTGGGCGAGGCCCGCGCCCACAAGGATCT
>JBGSBQ010000066.1:0-11401 GCA_041730475.1 Sphingomonadaceae bacterium | reverse complement strand
CAATCCGGATACGCTGGTCAAGGCGGGTGACCTGCACCAACCGGCCGCCATTATGGCGATCTTTGGCTTCCTGCTGATTGTGGCGCTGGACCGGCTACGGGTACAAGGCGCGATCCTGATCGGCATCGTGGTGGTCACCATCATGAGCTTCTTCTTTGGCGGGAATACCTTCCACGGGCTGGTGTCGCTGCCGCCGTCCATCACCCCGACGCTGCTGCAACTTGACCTGAAGGGCGCGCTGTCGGTGGGTCTGGTCAACGTGGTGCTGGTGTTCTTCCTGGTCGAGCTGTTCGATGCGACCGGCACGCTGATGGGTGTCGCCAGCCGCGCCGGTCTGCTGGTCGATGGCAAGATGACGCGCCTGAACAAAGCCCTGCTGGCCGACAGTTGCGCCATCGTGGCCGGCTCCGTCATGGGCACCTCCAGTACCACCGCCTATATCGAGAGCGCGTCCGGCGTACAAGCGGGGGGCCGCACCGGCCTGACCGCGCTGGTGGTTGCGCTGCTGTTCCTCGCCGCCCTGTTCATCGCACCGCTGGCCGGTGTGGTCCCGGCCTATGCCACCGCGCCGGCACTGTTATATGTCGCCTGCCTGATGCTGCGCGATCTGGTCGATATCGACTGGGCCGATACCACCGAGAGCGTGCCGGCCGCCATCACGGCGCTGTGCATCCCCTTCACCTATTCGATCGCACACGGCATCGCCTTCGGCTTCATGACCTATGCTGGCCTGAAGCTGGCCACCGGACAAGGGCGGCAAGTCAAGCCAGTGGTGTGGATCATCGCCGCCATCTTCCTGTTCAAGTACAGCTACCTGAATGCCTGACACAGGCCAGCGGCAGTTCGCGGATCGCCAGCACGCCGACCAGATTATGCAGCCGCATGCGGCACAGCGTCAGCGCATCTTCGTCGCTGGCCTGGAGCCGCAACTGCACTTCAAAGCCGCGTGCGCCATCGCCGGTGCGCATGCTGTGTAACGCAATGCCGAGCCGCCGCACTGTCGCCAGCACGGCTTCCAGGGTGGCGATCGGCGCGTCCGCTTCGAGGCAGAAGCGGTAGCTTTTTTGGAAGTGGAAGGTATCGGAGTTCATGCCGATACTGTAGCCAGCCCGGCCCGAAATAGGCTCCCTGATTTTCAGCCAGTTCGCTGAAATATAAGAAGATTCTTCCCTGCTTTATACTTCTGATAGATAAATCATCTTTCTGAGGCTTAATTCATGGAACACCAGCACGATATTGACGAGATCGACCGGCGCATCATGCGTGCCTTGCGCCGCGATGGGCGCCTCAGCAACACCAAGCTGGCCGAACAGGTCGGCCTGTCCACCACGCCGTGCTGGAACCGGGTACGGGCGCTGGAGGAACGGGGCGTCATCGAAGGCTATACTGCGCTGCTGAGTCAGACGTCGCTGGGCTATCCTGACACCGTCATCATCGAAGTGACGCTGGACCGCCACGACGACGACATCTTCGAGAAATTCGGACAGGCGCTGGCCGAACTGCCGGAAGTCATGGAAGCCTACCTGCTGACCGGCGAGTACGACTACCTGATCAAGGTGGCCGTGGCCGGTACGGCAGGCTACGAGGAATTCCTGCGCCGCAAACTGTACAAGCTGCCCGGCCTGCGCCACAGCCGCTCAACCTTTGTGTTGCGCTGTCTGAAACGCACCTACTCGGTCGAGCCCTGAGCCCGGCTGCGGCTATGTGGCCGAGCGTACAGACCACCGCACGCTGCTGCCGCATAGTGATCGCATCAACTGATAAAGGACGCGATCATGTACAAGACGATATCCCCGCTGAAGCTCGCCCTCGCCGTCGCCGGCCTGACATTGGCCTCGCACAGCATGGCCCAGATTACGCTATACGAAACCGAAGGCTGGCACGGCCGCGCCTTCAGCACCAGCCAGCCGGTGCGCGACTTCTCGCGCAATGGCTTCAATGACAAAGCCTCGTCTGTGGTGGTGGAACGCGGTCGCTGGGAAGTCTGCGAAGATGCCGGCTTCAGGGGGCAATGCATGGTATTACGCCAGGGCAGCTATGAAAACCTGCGCGGCATGGGCCTGAACAACCAGATCTCCTCGGCACGCCCGGCCCGCGAGCGCGGCCAATATGACAACGAGGCCCCGGCCCCGCTGCCACAGCCGACCAATGCCTACCGGCGCCGTCCGAATGAACGCATCATCGAAGTGCCGGTCACGTCGGCGCGCGCAGTGGTCGGGCCGCCGGAGCAGCGCTGCTGGGTCGAACGCCAGCAGGTGGAGGAGCCTACACGGGGCGCCAATGTCGGCGGTGTGCTGGCCGGAGCCCTGATCGGCGGCATCCTTGGGCATCAGGTCGGTGGCGGCACCGGACGCGATGTTGCCACGGCCGGCGGCGCGATCGCCGGCGCCGCCATCGGCAATAACGTCGCCAACCGCAATGGCAGTACCACCAGTTCGCGCGACGTACAGCGCTGCGAAAACGTCAGCAATACCACGCCAGCCTATTGGGACGTGCGCTATAACTACCGTGGCGTCGAGCACCGCGTACAAATGACTGCGGCGCCGGGCGCCAGCATCGCTATTAACCGCAGCAACGGCGAGCCGCGCCTGTAATCCGCCTGCCCGTCCGGGCAGCCCACCATGTCCACCACACTGTGGTTCCTGCTGGTCGGTGTGCTGATGCTGGCACGCGGACTGGCGGCCACCAGCATTGCCCGTTCGCCGTTCACGTCCGCCATCGTCTATCTGGCAGTCGGGCTGCTGCTCGGCCCTACCTGCTTCGATATCCTCGACTTCAATCCGCTCAAACAATCTAGTCTGCTGCAAGTGCTGACCGAGGTTGCCGTACTCATCTCCCTGTTTTCCGCTGGCGTCAAAATGCCGGTACCTTTTTCGCTGAAGCGCTGGAGCGCACCGATCCGGCTGGCATGGGTCTCGATGACCATGACCGTGCTACTGGTGGCTACATTCAGCTATTTCGTACTGGGGCTGCCGTTCGGCGCTGGCATCCTGCTGGGCGGCATTCTGGCGCCGACCGACCCGGTGCTGGCCACGGACGTGCAAGTGCGCCACGCCGGCGACCGTGACCAGCTGCGCTTCCTGCTGACCTGCGAAGCAGGCATGAATGATGGCAGCGCTTTTCCCTTCGTGATGCTGGGCCTCGGTATGCTGGGATTGCATGATCTGGGCGCCCACAGCTGGCATTGGGTGCTATTTGATGTGGTCTGGGCCACGCTGCTAGCCATCATCGTCGGCGTGCTGGGCGGCGCCGGGCTGGCACGGCTCGGATGGCGATTGCGCGGCAATGACCCGAAACATCAGGTGCTGGACGATCTGGTCGGGCTGGGACTGATCGCCGTCGTCTACGCAACCACGGTGTTGCTGGACGCCTGGGGCTTCCTCGCGGTGTTTTTCGCCGGCGTCGCCCTGCGCCAGACCGAACTGGTACTGGCCGGCGCGCCAACCGATCGCCATGGTCTGCTGGAACCCGACACCTCCAAGTCAGAAGCCGCTGCCAGCAGCGCTACCCATCAGGCACCGCTGACGGTCAGCGGCGAATCACTGGTCTTCAAGGAACATCTGGAGCGCTTGTCGGAACTGACGCTGGTGCTGCTGCTGGGCGGCATGCTGTCGCTCGATGCCTGGTCGTGGAAATCGTTGGCGCTGGCAGCTTTTCTGTTCGCCGTAGCGCGTCCGCTCAGCGTCATGACGGGACTGGCTGGCAGCCGTACACCGCTCCGCGTACAGGGCTTGACGGCCTGGTTCGGCGTACGCGGGATCGGCTCGATTTACTACCTGATGTATGCGATCGAACACGGGCTGCCGGCCAGTCTGGCACAGGATCTGAGCCAGCTCGTGCTGACGGTCGTCATGCTATCAATCATGATTCATGGCACCAGCGTAAAACCCTTGCTCCACCCCTCAATTTAAAACCATAAGCATCCGCTTGAAAACATCTTCAGGTTGATTGCCTTCAGACTTTTTAAAACCTCATTTGGAAATTAATATTAATATTGCGAAATAACGGCGCGCTGGAAGAATGGTAATTTTGAAATTTATTAAACATTGGAAAAATAAGAGCTACACTTTTCTCCGAATAGCCTATCTTGCACCTCGATGCAGCATTTATTAATTTTCAGGTGAACCGCATGAATATCCTCATATACCGGATGATAGGCAAGGCACTGCTCTCATTTGCCGCAGCAACAGCGCAGGCAGCAGGCCACCTCGAATAACCCATTTTTGATGGCGTGAGGCGGCACGCAAGGCGCCGATGACGAGTTTCGGCTTTGTTTTGGCACGTCGCGTCGGTTGGCACCGCGATGTGGCGGAAGCGCAGTAACGGTGGTGCTCGTCGCAATCTGCGCCTGTTGCGGCCCCATCCACCGATCAGAACGGTGCCAGACCACCTTCCTTCAGAAACACTAGCCGTTTGAGGTTATAGCTTGCCGCCTTGAGATGCAAAGCGAAGGTGACCCGGACGATACCCATGCAGCGCACCAGTTTTCCGCCCATTTGTGCCAGCGCGCCAAACACGTGTTCGACGCGGGCGCGCGGCGTGGCAATGCGACGGTTGCGTTTCTTTTGCGCCTCGGAGATGCCCTTGGTGGCGCTGCCTTTGCGCTGGATGTGGACGCGCCAGCCAGCCTGTTTCAGCGTCGTTTCTCGTTCCGTGGTGGGGTAGCCTCGGTCGGCAAAGACATCTCGGCTGGTGTTGCTGCGATCGAGGAGCGACTCAAATACTGTGGTGTCGGCCACGGCGGCATGTGTGACAGCCATTTTGCGCAGCAGCTTGTACCGCTTGTCCACGCTGGCGTGCAGCTTGTAGCCAAAGTAGCTCTTGCCATGCTTCTTCGTCCAGCGCGCGTCGACATCCTTCTGCGCACGCTTGTGCGGCTTCCAACCAAGCGGCATCGTACCTTCCTTGACGGTGTCGGCTTCCTCGCGCTTGTTGCGTTGGACCGGTGCCTGCACCAGCGAGGCATCGACGATCTGGCCGCAGCGTGCCATATAGCCGTGTTGTTGCAACTGCTGCTGGACTTGCTCGAACACGAGCGTGCCCGCGCCAGCTTGGGCCAGACGGTCACGGAACAGCCAGATCGTCTTGGCGTCGGGGATGCTGCTGCTCTCGGTCAGATCAAGAAATTGCAGAAAGCTGCGGCGGTCGAGCAACTGATATTCCAGCGCGTCGTCGGCCAAGTTGTAGAGCTGCTGGAGCACCAGAATTTTGACCATCAACACGGTCGGATACGGCGGGCGGACACCCTTGGCTCGCGATGGCCTCGGCGCGGCGGCGTCAAGCCTGGCGGCCAATGCTTCGAAGTCCACATGTTTGCTTAAACCGACCAGCGGGTCGCCGATCCTTGTACGCCGATCTTCGCGTTCATGTTCTGCAAACAGGCTGATCCGGGGCTTCATCATTGGGACACTCGTTGGTCGCGGGCTGATGCAGAATTTTACCCAACCAGCGGACGACAGGCTAGGTTTCTAGAGGTGGCCAGCACCGACGATCACGAACGGTGACTTTGAAACCGGCAACTTCGATGGCTAAGCCCTGGGCGGCGATCCGGATTACAACGTCGTTGCGCCTGACCTGCCCCACGCGGGGGACTATGCTGCTATTTTTGGGACACCATTCATTCAGGCGACGCTGAGCCAAACCATTTCCACGGTCAGCGGGCGCGGATATATCGTGTCATACTGAATATCTAATCAAGGAACAGGCGCCAGTAATACTGGGCCGGTGAATCAATTTTCTCTGCTGGTGGATGGTAATCCATGGCGGACCGGTCCAATGGCTGCAGATTGACGGCTACTCGATCGGGATCGAATCGGAAACCAGCAACCTGAAAGGCGCTGGGGCTGCGGTCGGTAAAGCGGTAGCGGGCGAATTCACGCTGCAGTTCGGTGACAGCCGCGCTGCCGTCGACCTGATTCCGAAATTATTTCAGGGTGTTGGTCTGGACGAGGTTGATATTGTCACCTACGTCAGGACCCCAACGGGGCCGCAACTGGTTCAGCAATACGAACTGAGCGATGCTTTCGTCACGGGCGTGGCGACCGCCGCTAGTCAAGATGGCGCCACCCAAACCACGCTGAGTCTGGTCTACTGTGAACTGGCGCAAGGTATTTCACCGCTGGGGCGGGATGGCAAGCCGCGGTCGCAGCCCCCCTTTGAGTGGGACATCGCGAACGGGCAACTGGCGACCCAGCATGCCAAGGTGCCGGTCACCGGGATTGATCTGAGCCTGACGATTGCGGTGATCCCCAGCACCACCCCGCTCGAGTAGTTCATGCACCTGGTAGGTGCCGATGGCAAAGAGCTCGTCGCCGGCTGGATTCCGGTGAGTAGCTTCGGCATGGACTTTAGTGCCGAGACCAGCTATGGAAAAGGCTCTGGTGCCAGTGTCGGCAAGGCCAGTGCATCGGAAGTCACATTGGGACTGGGCATCAGTGCCGCCATTACCAAGCTGCTGAGCAATGAAGTGCGCGGTACTTCCATCGCGACCGTGGAGGTGGAAGCGTATGCACCCCATGGCGGCGTCAACGGCAAGCCCGCGCTGGTCGATGAATACTTCTTCAATACCGCTTTTGTAACCGGCGTCGACAGCAACAGCAGCGCTGAGAATGCGCTCAGCTTCGGCTACCGCAGCTTCAGCCATTCCCATCTAGCCTATAACCAGTTGGGCAAGCTCGATGCTGCCAGTTCCTCCAGTGTGGGCTACAGTATCATCGAATCCAAGCTGATCGGCGTACCGAGCCCGCAACCCGACGTGTTCGGCTGAAACGGTGGCCGGCAGGCTGCCCCCGTTTTTTTAAGTCCTGTTACGCCAGCAATTCAGCGCTGGCGACCTAATTCGATCATCATGCGCGTCAATAAATACAGGCGCGGCGCGATAGTATTCAACTCGACATATTCGTCGTCGGCATGATAGTTCCCCCCGGCGATGCCAAAGCCATCCAGCACGGGTCGGCCAGTGGCAGCGATGAAATTGGCATCGCCAGCGCCGCCCGAGCCTTCCATGGTCAGTTTCAGGCCCAATTCGCCGTAGATGGCTTGCGCCCGTGCAGCCAACGCCTCGGTGCTGGCACTGGGCGGCATCGGTGGCATACCGCGCGTCAGCGTGGCCTTGACGGCCGTATCGGGTATCAGCTTGTTGCTGGCCAACCTGGCCATTTCCTTCTCCACGCGATCGAACTCGTCCGGCTGGCGCGCCCGCATGTCGCCGCGCACCAAGGCCGCGCTCGGAATCACGTTAACCCTGTCTCCCGAGTTAAACACCGTAAAATTGACTGTCGTTAGCTTGCTGCTGTCGCCCAACGGCGCCATTTGTAGCATCTGATGCGCCGCTTCCATGGCGGCATTGCGCCCTGCTTCCGGCGCCGCGCCGGCGTGGGAAGCTTTGCCCTTCACCTCAATCGCCAGTTCTGCCGTACCCTTGCGCCAGACCACCAAGCCATCGGCAGCACGGCCCGGCTCCAGGCTCAGCGTCGCATCGTGTTGTGCGGCGAGCGACTCAATCAGACCGCGCGAGCCTTTCGAGAAGGTCTCCTCGTTCGAATTGATCATCAGCGTGATCTGCGCAAAGTCGGTGAACTTCTGCTGTTGCAGCAACCGAAGGGCATAAATCGCTGTCACGATGCCGCCCTTGTCATCCGTAACGCCCGGGCCGTAAGCACGATTGCCGTCGATCCGAAACGGCCGTGCCGCAGCGGAACCGTCAGCGAACACCGTGTCCATGTGGGCCAGCAACAGGATTTTCGCCCGGCCGCTACCGGTCAGCGTAGCGACCAGATTGTGCCCGACGGCGGCTGGCGCAGCAGAGACCAGTTCAACTTTCATGCCCAGCTTTTTCAGCTCACCGGCGACAATAGCACTGACGGCATCGAGTCCCTTCTCGCTGCCGGTGCCGGAATCAATATTCACCAGACGCCCCAACAGCGCGATGACTTCCGGTTTGGCCTCTGCTGCGCGCTGCAATAGCGCCTCGTCCTTTACATTGGCAGCAAACGCGCTGGCACTGATGAGAGAGGCGGCCATTACCGCCAGCGTTGCATTGCGCATAGTGTGTCCTTGGGGCCGGGTAGACTGTTGTGAAATTAAAAGAATAACAACAACGATACTAGCACGGCCCCAATACTGCGTAAGCAAAACTTAGAAGTGGTACTCCGCCCGCACCATTGGCGTCTTGGCGGTGGCGCCCTTGCCTGCCGGGCCGCTGTCGCTGTTACCGAATTTATTCTTCCAGTATTCGTACTCGACACCGACCTTGAAGGTATTCTTCTGCGCACCGACCGCTTCGCTGAGGTCGTACATCACCTGCAGGTCGACATGGGTCTCGGCCTTGGTCTGGGCGCCAAATTCGTCCTTACCCTTGCTGCCGATGAAGTTCGCATACCCTTCAAACGTCAGCGGCACGCCAGCATTGAACGGAATCAGCCACACGCCGCTCAGCATGCCATGCGTCTTGTAGGTATAACGAGGCACCGAAGTCTGGCTAAACGCATTGAACGGCGCATTGCTCTCAAACAGGGCCAGCAGGCTGACGTTCAGGAAGCCCGGCACCTTGAACATCAGCGTCGGACCCGCTACCAGCATGCGCTTCTTCGAGTTGTAGCCGGCATCCGACTTGCTGTTCCAGTCAAAGCCGAACGTAGCACCCACGCCGCGCACCGGACCAGCGTCGATGGCATTGCCGCTGAGCTTGCCGATGTCCAGCGTATTCCGGTACAGGACATAGGTCTCCTGCGAGCCGCTTTTGGAACCGGGGGCCGATGGATCCTGCTGATCGGCCAGCAGCATATCCACGCTGAGGAAGTTCGAGCCGTAGCGGTAGCCGCTGGCATGGGTCAGGTTGTAGATGCTCTTGCTGATGTCATTCGGGCCGTACGGCTCCGCAAACTTCTGGCCGTAGCGGTAGCCGAGCGAGGTATCGCTCCATTCGGCCGCGTGGGCGCTGCCGATGCTGGCAAGGGCGATGCACGCCAGGGTTGGAACGAGTCTCTTTGTAGTTATAGTCATGGTAGATTCCGGTGGATGTCCTCAGCCTGCGCCGAGGTAAATGAACTTGAAGGTGAACACACAAGCGATCGCCCAGACCACAGGACGCACTTCGCGTACCCGGCCGGTCAGCAGCTTCAGCACCGCGTAGGAGATGAAGCCAAAGGCCACGCCGAGGGCGATCGAATAGGTGAACGGCATGGTCAGCGCCGCGATGGCAGCTGGCACGCTTTCGGTGGTGTCGGACCAGTCGATATCGACCAGTTCGCGCAGCATCAGGCAAGCCACGTACAGCAGCGCCGGTGCAGTCGCATACGACGGCACCACGCCAGCCAGCGGCGAAATGAACAAACAGGCCAGGAACAGCAGCGCCACGGCCACCGCTGTCAGACCGGTACGGCCACCGGCTTGCACCCCGGCCGCGCTCTCTATATAGGCGGTGGTACTGGAAGTGCCCAGCACCGATCCGGTGACGATGGCGCAACTGTCGGCCAGCAGCGCCTTGTTCAGGCGTTCCATCTTGCCGTTGACCAGCAGGCCGGCGCGGTTGGCAACGCCCATCAGGGTGCCGGTGGCATCAAACAGTTCGACCAGGAAGAACACCAGCACCACATTCAGCAGCCCGACCGACAGCGCGCCCATGATATCGAGCTTGAAGATGGTCGGCGCCAGCGACGGTGGCGCCGACACCACGCCGTTGAAGGTATTCCCGGCAAAGAAGAAGCTCAGCACCGTGACCGCCAGGATGCCGATCAGGATCGCGCCCTTGACCTTCAGTTTGTCCAGCGCCACGATCATGAAGAAACCAAGGATGGCCAGCATCGCCGGCGGCGAATGCAGATTGCCGACACCCACCAGCGTGGCCGGATTGGCCACCACGATGCCCGCACTTTTCAGCGAGATCAGGCCGAGAAACAGGCCGATGCCGACCGTGATGGCGGTGCGGATCGAATGCGGTATGCCGTTGACGATCATCTCGCGCAGCTTGAATATGCTGACGAGCAGGAACAGACAGCCCGAAATGAACACGGCGCCCAGCGCCATTTCCCACGGCATGCCCATGCCTTTGACGACCACGTAGGCAAAATAGGCATTCAGGCCCATGCCGGGTGCCATGGCGATCGGGTAGTTGGCGTACAGGCCCATGATCAAACAGCCGATGGCGGCGGCGATACAGGTCGCGACGAACACCGCGCCTTTCGGCATGCCGGCATCGCCCAATATCGATGGATTGACGAAGATGATGTAAGCCATCGTCAGGAAGGTGGTCAGTCCGGCCACCAGTTCGGTGCGCACGTCGGTGCCGTTTTCTTGCAGCTTGAAGTACTTGTTCAGCAATTGCATGATGCGTCTCCTTGTTCTCTTTTTTAACTGTGTGGGTCCGGCGTTGGCTAAACAGGGGAACAGCCAGCGCTTGACCTTATCTGAGGCGCCATCCCGTGGAATACGCGGAATGGCATACCTCCTATCTGTTAATTTTCATAACAGCCGGGGGGCGCCGCATGCTTGCGGCGTAGCCCCTGTGTAGAACTGGCCTCAGACGAAACGGCCAATCTTCGCTTCCACCGCCTTGCGCACCGAACCACTGACGACGAAACCACGGGCTACCTGAATGTCGTCATGGAACCAGCGGTCGCCATCGAGGCAGGCCGGGATGTGGCTGCGCACCGCGTCATACGCCGCCTGCGTGCCCTTGCCGAGCACGAAACCGGGCAGCAGCGACTCGGTCATGGTCAGCGCCTGCGACGCCAATAAAAGTTCGACGCCGACGATGTACTGTGTGTTCTCCACCACAATGGCGGCCTTGCGCGCGCACCACGTCGAGTTGGAGACGTGATCCTCGCTGTTCCCCTTGGCCGGAATAGAGTCCACACTGCCCGGCATGCACAGCGTGCGGTTTTCCATCACCAGTGAGCTCAGTGAGCATTGCACCACCGGATAGCCGGTGTTGACGCCACGGATGCCGGACATCAGGTTGCGCGGCAGGCCCCAGGACAGGGTCGGATCGATCAGCCGCGCCACACGCCGTTCGACGATGCTGCCCAGATCCGCCACCGCCATCGCCAGCAGGTCCATGGCCTGCGCCAGATACTGGCCATGGAAGTTACCGCCCGAGATAATCTCGAAACCGCCGCTGTCCTTGCTGAAGATCAGCGGGTTGTCGGTGGCCGAATTGGTTTCCTTTTCCAGTATGGTGTCGATGTAGTCCAGCGCATCGAACACCGGGCCGTAGACCTGCGGCGCACAGCGCAGCGAGTACACGTCCTGAATCCGTGGCGTGTACTCGATATCGGTGCGGCGCAGTTCGTCCGGGAACTGCACGGCACGCGCCGCATGGGTAGTGCGGGTCGAACCTTCCAGCAGATTGCGGACGATGGCCGCAGTCTTGATCTGCCCTGCATGCGGACGTGCTGCATGG
>JBGSBQ010000065.1:0-11425 GCA_041730475.1 Sphingomonadaceae bacterium | reverse complement strand
GCGCCATGATGTCGCCCATGCCCAGCACGCGGCTGGCCATGCGGGCCGGGTCGAAGGCTTCCAGGCCGTCGAGCTTTTCCGACACGCCGGCAAACTTGATCGGCTTGCCGGTGATGTGACGCACCGACAACGCCGCACCGCCGCGGGCATCGCCATCGAGCTTGGTCAGTACGATACCGGTCAGTGGCAGCGCATCGTTGAAAGCCTTGGCGGTGTTGATCGCATCCTGACCCAGCATGGCGTCGACCACGAACAGGGTTTCGATCGGCTTGACCGCGCTGTGCACGGCGGCGATCTCTTTCATCATCTCTTCATCGATACCCAGACGGCCGGCGGTATCGATGATCAGCACGTCGTGGTAGTGCTTCTTGGCCCAGTCCAGCGCCGCCAGTGCGATATCGACCGGCTTGTCCTGCGCGGTGGACGGGAAGAAGTCGGCGCCGACCTGGCTGGTCACCGACTGCAGCTGGGCGATCGCGGCCGGGCGATACACGTCGGCCGACACGGTCAGCACTTTCTTCTTCTTTTCTTCCTTCAGGTACTTGGCCAGCTTGCCGACGGTGGTGGTTTTACCCACCCCCTGCAGACCGGCCATCAGGATGATCGCCGGCGGTTGCTGGGCAAAACTCAGCTGCGACGCTTCCGGACCGAGGTCGGCGCCCATGATGGCGGCCAGCTCGCGCTGCACCACGCCGACCAGCGCCTGGCCTGGCGACAGCGCGGCGAGCACTTCTTCGCCCAGCGCCTTGTCCTTGACCCGGGCGATGAATTCGCGCACGGCCGGCAGGGCCACGTCGGCCTCCAGCAGCGCCAGCCGCCCTTCGCGCAGCATCTCGGCGGTGTTGGCCTCGGTCAGGCGGGCCTCGCCGCGCATGGTTTTAACAACTTTGGCAAGCCGTTGGGTAAGATTATCTAGCATGGTGAACTTCGTTTCCGTCTGGTTAGGCAGCGGCGCTACGGCCGGACAATGGCCGCCATTTTACCGCATCGGGCTGGGCGCCGGCGCGGCGCGTGGCGGCCCAGGCGCAAAATCGCGCCGCATACTACCAGCGAATTCCAGGCCACAGGTTCACACATTGTCACGCTGCACCGTTTTCCCCACACATTGCAGAATTTAATTTATTTCTCGTTGACAATGTTTCCCCAGCCCGGCATTGTCCGGCTTTCGACTTGGTGAAAAGGTAACAGTGTGACTTCCATGCCGCCCGCGCCGCAGCGCATCGTGTTCCATGCCACCGGCGGCGAGTACTTCCGTATTTGGATCGTCAACCTGCTGCTGACCATCGTCACGCTGGGCATTTATTCGGCCTGGGCCAAGGTGCGGCGCAACCAGTATTTTTACAGCAGCACCGAACTGGCCGGCGCCAGCTTTGAATACCACGGCAATCCGCTGGCGATCCTGAAAGGGCGCATCATCGCGCTGATGGTGTTCAGCGCTTACAGCACTGCGGCCAGATTTTCGCCCATCGCCGGCGGCTTTATGGGCTTGCTGTTGCTGGCGGTCGGGCCATGGTTCATCTGGAAGAGCTTGCAGTTCCGCCTGCATAACACCAGCTATCGCGGCATCCGCTTCCGCTTTGATGGCAGTCTGGGGGGAGCGTATCAGCGGTTTTTGCTGTATCCCTTGCTGAACCTGTTCACACTGATGCTGGGCACGCCGCTGGTGCACCGCAGCATCAAGCAGTACCAGCATGGCCAGGCCCGCTTCGGCCAGGCGCAGTTTGGCTTCGATGCCAGCATCGGCGGTTTCTACCGCCTGTATGGCATCGGCCTGCTATTACTGCTGGCCGGACTGGTGCCGATGATGTACCTGATCGTGACGGAAACTCAGGCCGGGCATGCCGGTACCGTGTGGTTGATCGCGCTGGCGCTGTATGCCTGGCTATTCATGGTCACGCCGCTGGCGATGGCGATGTCGCAACAGCTGATCTGGAACCACACCAGCCTGGAACAGCACCGCCTGCGCTGCAGCCTGCGCTGGGGGCGACTGGCCTTCATCATGCTGACCAATTACCTGGCCATTCTTTGCACGCTGGGCTTGTTCATCCCGTTTGCCAAGGTGCGCATGCTGCGGTACCGTTTAGAGTCGATGGAACTGCTGGCGCTCGGCAGTCTGGATGAGTTTGTCGCCGCCAGTGCGCCGGCGGTGGGGGCGGCGGGCGAAGGCCTGGCCGATGTGATGGACTTTGACTTGTCGATCTGAGTATGACTGACGCTGTTGCCGCCCACTATTTTGATGGCCAGACCTCACGCCTGCACCATGTCTGGCTGCAGGTGCAGGATGGCTGCGCGATTCTCGATGGCGATGTGCAGCGCCGCTGCGCGCTGCGCGAACTGCGCGTCTCGGAGCGCAGCCGCCATGCGCTGCGCAAGGTGACCTTCCCCGACGGCGCCTATCTGGAAGTGCGCGACCGGCCCGGCTTTGAACAGCTGCTGGCCGCCAGCGGCCAGCGCGATACGCTGGTGGTGCGCTGGCAGCAAAGCTGGCGCGCCGCGCTGCTGGCCGGCGGCGCCACGCTGGCGCTGCTGGTCAGTGCCTATTTATGGTTGCTGCCGGCGGCGGCCGGCTGGATCGCCGCGTCGCTGCCGCCGGCGCTGGAGCGCCAGCTGGGCGACGGCGTGCTGGCCGTGTTCGATGGCCGCATCTTTGGCCCCAGCACGCGGCCGCGGGCGCGCCAGCAGGAACTGACGGCCGAATTTGGCCGCCTGTTGCCGCCGCGTCCCGGTGCGCCAGCCTGGCGGCTGCTGTTCCGCCACAGCCGCATCGGCCCGAATGCCTTCGCGCTGCCGTCCGGTGATATCGTGCTGACCGATGAAATGGTGGCCTTGCTGCAGGACGATCTGGCCGTGATGGGGGTGCTGGCGCATGAGCTGGGGCATCTGCATCAGCGTCACCTGAGCCGGCGCATCATCCAGAGTTCGGCCATCGCCGCCAGCACCAGCCTGTTGTTTGGCGACGTGTCGTCGGTGCTGACCAATTTGCCGGCGCTGGCACTGGACCTGAAGTACTCGCGCGATGCCGAGCGCGATGCTGACGACTATGCGATCGCCATGCTGAATCAGAACGGCATTCCGCTGCGCCATCTGGCGGAAGCGTTCGGCAAGCTGCGTCAGGCCGAGTTGCTGACCCGGCCGGACGCCGTGCCGGGGCCGGCCGATCCCTATTTGTCGACCCATCCGGGCAGTGTTGAACGGATCGCCCGGATCCGCGCCGCACAGCATTGACATGGCGATAGGCAAGTGCCGCGCAGCTTGGTATGATCAGTGCACGTTTGCTGCAGCCCCACCGCTATCCCCAGGAGAGACCGGATGAAAATGAACCCCTTGTGCCAAGCCGTGGCCGTTGCCACTTTGTTCACTGTTGCGGCGGGCGCCGCGTGCGCGCAGGAGGTGGTCCGCCTCGGCAACCTGAAGTTCGCCCACTACGGTGCGGTCTCCTATATTAAGGAGATCGCGCCCAAGTGCGGCATCAAGGTCGAGGAGCATGTGTTTGCCAAGGGGCTGGACGTGATGCAGGCCATCATCGCCGGGGAACTCGATGTCGGCACCACGGCATCGGAGGCCGCGATCTCGGGCCGCGCCGGCGGCGCGCCGATCTATGCGGTGGCCGGCTTCGCCAAGGGCGGTGCGCGGCTGGTCGGGCGCACTGACCTGAAGCTGAAAACCGTCAAGGATCTGAAAGGCCGCAAGGTCGGCGTGACCCGTGGCGGGATTCAGGAAGTGCTGCTGCTGGCCGAATTGCAGCAGGCTGGCCTGACGGTGTCGGACCAGCCGGGCAAGGATGTGCAGCTGGTGTTCCTGGCCTTTGCCGACCTGAATACCGCGCTGCTGGGCAAGAACATCGACGCCATGATGAACTCCGAGCCGCAATCGTCGCAATCGATCAACAAGGGCTATGGCAGTGAAATCCTGAAGCCTTATGACACCCCGATCGGCGAGCCGGTACGCACCATGGTGATGACCGAGAAGTTTTACAAGGAGCGCCGCCCGCTGGCTGAGAAGTTCATGCGCTGCTTCGTCGAATCGACCAAGACCTTCATCGACAACCCGGCCGTGGCCGAGAAGTATGTGCGCGAGGTGGTGTTCAAAGGCCAGATCACCAAGGACGATTTCGACGATGCGATCAGCAATTCGCCGTATTCGTATGACATCACGCCCGAGCACATCCAGATCACCACTGACGTCATGGTCAAGACTGGCGTCGGCAAAATGGCCAAGCCGCCGGTGGCGCGCGACTGGGTCAAGACTGACCTGCTGGACGCCGCCAAGAAAAGCCTGGGCGTGAAGTAAGAGGCCCCCGATGGCACAATCGAAATGGCAGGAAGCAGCGGTCGGACTGGTGGTGCCGGCGCTGGTGATCGCGCTGTGGCAAACGGTGGCGGTGATGGGCTGGGTCAATCCGCAGGTGCTGCCGTCGCCACTCGCCGTGGTGGAAAAATGGATCGCCTATCTGCTGCCGATGCAACCGTATGACGCGGCAGCCGGCAGCTGGCTGGCGTGGGCGGTGTCGGGTGAACTGATCACCGACGCTATCGGCAGTCTGTACCGGGTGGTGGTCGGCTTCATCATCGGCGCCGGGCTGGCGCTGCCACTAGGGCTGGCGATGGGCGCCAAGCCGCGCGTGTTCGCGTGGCTGAATCCTTTGGTGCAGCTGCTGCGGCCGATCCCGCCGATCGCCTACATCCCGCTGTCGATCCTGTGGTTTGGGCTGGGCAATCCGCCGGCCATCTTCCTGATCGCGCTGGGCGCCTTTTTCCCGGTGCTGATGAACACCATCGCCGGGGTGCGCCAGGTCGACGGCATCTACCTGCGGGCGGCACGCAATTTGGGCGCTACCGGCAGCACCATGTTTATCCGCGTGATTTTGCCGGCGGCCGTGCCCTACATCCTGTCCGGGGTGCGGATCGGCATCGGTACCGCCTTCATCGTCGTCATCGTGTCCGAGATGATCGCCGTGAACAATGGTCTCGGCTTCCGCATCCTCGAAGCACGCGAATACTTCTGGTCCGACAAAATCATCGCCGGCATGATCAGCATCGGCATGATCGGGCTGGCGATCGACGTCGCCATGAATAAACTGAACAACCACCTGCTGCGCTGGCACCGCGGCCTGGAGAACCAATGAGCGCAGCGCACATCGAGGTCCGCAACGTCAGCAAAGTATTCCAGACCGCCGACCGCGAGCTGGTGGCCCTGAAAGACATCGATCTACAGATCCCGCGCGGCCAGTTCACCTGCCTGCTGGGACCCTCGGGTTGCGGCAAGTCGACCTTGCTGAACGCGGTCGCCGGCTTCTCGCTGCCGAGCAGCGGCAGCATCACGGCCGACGGCGCCCTTGTCACCGGCCCCGGTCCCGAGCGCGGCATGGTGTTCCAGGAATACGCCTTGTTCCCGTGGATGACGGTGGCCGACAACATCGGTTTTGGCCTGCAAATCAAAGGCTTGCCGAAGGCCGAGGTGAACGCCACAGTGGACCGCCTGCTGGCCATGCTGTCGCTGCAGGATTTTCGCCAGCGCTATCCGAAAGACCTGTCCGGCGGCATGCGCCAGCGGGTCGCGATTGCACGCGTACTGGCGCTGGACTCGCCGATCATGCTGATGGACGAACCGTTCGGCGCGCTCGATGCGCTGACCCGGCGCAATCTGCAGGACGAGCTGCTGCGGCTGTGGGCCGAGCTGAAGAAGACCATCATCTTCGTCACCCACAGCATTGAAGAAGCGATCTACCTGGCCGACCGCATCATCGTCATGACCTACCGGCCCGGCACCATCAAGCGCGACATCATGGTCGACCTGCCGCGCCTGCGCGACCCGGCCGCGCCCGAGTTCAACGCCCTGAAGCGCGAGCTGGGCCAGCTGGTGATGGAAGAACAACAACGCCACCACAACGACGAACTGCGCCTCGCCGCGATCGACTAAAAACGGTGACAGGCCCTCATGCTGTTCAGTTAAAGTGCCGTAGCGATCGCTTTCACCCCAAAGTCAGACCCGGGGTCAGACCCGCCGGGTCTGACCCCAGCTTTCCGCCGGTGGGGTTAGCCAGCCGATCTGCGCCTTAACTGAACAGCATGCGGGACCAGCCACGTTTTTCGCGCAACTAGTTGCAAATCAGCATTTTTTGAGCGAATGGCAGACCTGACCCCGGTTTAGGGGGGCGGGGCTGGGCGTCAGATGGTGTAAACTCCGATCCCATGCAAACCTATTTTCTTCTTGGCGCGATGGCGCTGTATGTGTTGTGTGCCGCGCTGCCGGGACGCAAGGGGGCGCTGATTGCGTCCGTCACCGCTGCCGCCTGGCTGTTGCATGGCGCCGGTCTGGCCGCGGAGATGCTAGCACCCGGCTCGCTGCGCCTCGGTTTCGCGTCCATGCTGTCGTCGGCACTGTGGGTCTCGGTCGGTGCGTACTGGATCGAGAACCGTAACTTCGGCCTCGATGGCTTGCGCCGCATGGTGATGCCGAATGCGGCGCTGGCGGTGGCGCTGCAAGTGATCTTCCCCGGTAGCCTGATTGCGCTGCAGGGTAAGTCGCCACTGTTTGGCTGGCATATCGCGATCGCCACGCTGGCGTATAGCACGCTGACCATCGCCGCCTTCCATGCGGTGCTGATGGCGCTGCAGGAGTCGCGCCTGCATACGCGCGACGCGCGCCCTAGCTTCTTCGGCACGGCGCTGGACCAGCTGCCAGCCCTGCTGACCATGGAGAAGCTGTTGTTCCGCATGATAGGCTTCGGCTTCGCGCTGCTGAGCCTGACCGTGTTGTCGGGCATCGTGTTTTCGGAGCAGCTGTTCGGCCAGGCACTGAAGTGGGACCATAAGTCGGTGTTTACGCTGCTGTCCTGGTTGTTGTTCGCGGCGCTGCTGGCGGGACGCCGCTTCCGCGGCTGGCGCGGCAAGACGGCACTGAGCTTTACGCTGGCCGGCTTTGCCACCTTGTTGCTGGCCTACGTGGGTAGCCGGTTTGTGTTGGAAGTGGTGTTACATCGGGGAGTGGCATGAGTCGTATCTTGTTCTGGCTGGGACTGGTGTTCCTGGTGGTGTTTGCGATCCGCAGCAAGCTGCGCGAGGCGGCCCAGCGTAATGAACAGCTGCGTCGTCAGCAGCAGGGTGCGGCGCCGTCGCCAGCGGCGGGCGCTGGCGCTGGCTATCAGGCCCGCGCGGCCAGCCAGGCCGTGGCGGAAGCGGAAACCATGTTGTGCTGCGCCCATTGCGGCGTGTATTACCCGGCGTCGGAGACCGTGCAGTTGAACGGCCGCGATTATTGCAGCAGCGCGCACGCCGGATTGCCGCCGGCTTGACCTCCGTGCAACGCCTGCAGGCCTTGTCGGCCGAGTCGCGCGCAACCTTCTGGCGCTCGCTGCAAACCCTGAACGCTACCCGCGTCGTGATCGCGCTGGTGCTGCTGGTGTACCTGAGTTTCGACAGCAGCGGCCTGCGCGCCAGCGGTTCCTTCGTCTACGCGCAGGTGTGCGTGGCCTATCTGCTGCTGGCGATCGGCTTTGCACTGATGACGGGTTTCCTGCGGCGCAGTTTCCTGTTCCAGCTGCTGTCGCAGATCGCCTGCGACCTGACCGTGATTTCGATGCTGTACGTGGCGTCCGGCGGCGGCCGTAGCGGTCTGGCGATCCTGTATTTGTTCCCGCTGGCCGGCGCGGCGATTCTGGCACCGCTGGTGCTGGCGCTGTTCAGCGCCTCGCTGGTGACGTTGTTCCTGCTCGGTGAGAGTATTTATCAGGCCTTGTTGCTGGATGGCGAAAAGGGCATCCTGCAGGCTGGCCTGTATGGCGCTGCGTTCTTCGCGACCGTGCTGGTGGTGAACCGCATGGCGGCCAAATTGATCGGGCAGGAAGACCTGGCCAACCGGCGCGGCATCGAGATCGGCGTGCAGCAGGCCGTCAACCGGCTGGTGATGGCCAACGTCGGCGATGGCATCGTGGTGCTCGATCCGGACGGTCAGGTGTATGCCGGCAATCCGGCGGCGCAGCAGATGCTGGGCATGCTGGGGCCGGAGATGCGCTTCCGCCTGACCGCCGCGTCGGCGCTGCAGCCGCTGGCGCAGGCCTATGCCGAGTGGCGCGCCGATCCGGCCCGGCACACGGCGTTCGTCACCATCAAGCCTTACACCGATGTGGCGCTGCAGGGCGTAACGGCGGCCTGGAGTGCACGCCGCGATCTGGCGGCGCACCTGAAAGTGCGCTTCGCGGCGGCCGATACCACCGGACTGGGCGTCGAGCGCAGCGTGATCTTCCTGCAGGACGTGACTGGCATCGAAAATCAGGCGCAGCAACTGAAGCTGGCGTCGATGGGCCGCCTGACGGCCAGCATCGCGCATGAGGTGCGCAATCCGTTGTCGGCGATCGGTCATGCGACGGCGCTGCTGGGCGAGGATCTGGATAGTGCCGTCCATCTGCGGCTGCTGAAGATCGTCGGCGACAATGTGGCGCGCGTCAACCGTATGGTGGAGGACATCCTGCAGCTGTCGCGCAAGGTGCAGCCGCACTGCGAGCCGCTGGCGCTGGATGGTTTCCTGACCGAGCTGCGCACCGAATTCTATGAAACCCATGGCTTGCCGCCGGATGTCATCGGGCTCAATGTGGCGCCCGGCACGCTGGTGCGCTTCGATGGCCTGCACCTGCGCGAGGTGGTGCTGAACCTGCTGAACAACGCGGTGCGCTATGCCAGTGGCGGGCCGTCCAGCATCCGGCTTGATCTGGTCAGCGACAAGGCGCGCAATCTGGAATTGCACGTACAGGACGATGGTCCCGGCATCTCGCCCGAGGTGCGGGCCCACTTGTTCGAGCCGTTTTACACCACCTCCAGCAAGGGCACCGGGCTGGGACTGTATCTGGCGCGCGAATTGTGCTTGAATAACGAGGCTATGCTTGACTATGAGTACCGCTTCGACGCGGCGCCGCAGGATGCGGGCCAGCCGCGCTCAAGTGGCCGTTTTGTGATTACCTTCGCCCGTCAGGCATGAGAGGCTTTCCATGAGTGTAGTGCGCAGTTCTCCCCGCGTGCTGGTGGTCGATGACGAAGCCGACCTGCGCGAACTGTTGGAGATCACGCTGCTGAAAATGGGGCTGGACGTCGACAGCGCCGAGAACCTGGCGCAGGCGCGCGCCTTCCTGCTGCAGCACGACTATGCGCTGGTGCTGACCGATATGCGCCTGCCCGATGGTCTCGGGCTGGAGCTGGTGCGCGAGGTGGTGGCCAGCCATAAGAATACGCCGATCGCCGTGGTGACGGCATTCGGCAGCGCCGATAATGCGGTGGTGGCGCTGAAGGCGGGCGCGTTTGACTATGTCTCCAAGCCGGTGGCGCTGGATCAGCTGCGCATCATGGTGCAGTCGGCCTTGCGCCTGACTGCGCCGGTCGGCGCACAGGCCCCCAGCGCGACTGCGCCGGCCAGCCGCCTGCGCGGCGAGTCGGCCGTGATTCAGGCGCTGCGGGCCCAGATCGCCCGGCTGGCGCGCTCGATGGCGCCGATCGCCATTAACGGCGAATCGGGCAGCGGCAAGGAACTGGCGGCGCGCGAGATCCACGCCCAGAGTTCGCGCGCCGGCAAGGCCTTCATTGCCGTCAACTGCGGCGCGATCCCGGAAGCGCTGATGGAGGCGGAGTTTTTTGGCTACCGCAAGGGTGCGTTCACCGGCGCTGCCGACGAGCGCGACGGCTTTTTCCAGGCCGCCAACGGCGGCACCCTGATGCTGGACGAGGTGGCCGACCTGCCGCTGGCGATGCAGGTCAAGCTGCTGCGCGCGATTCAGGAGCGGCGCGTGCGCAAGATCGGCGCTACCAGCGAGGAGCCGGTCGATGTGCGTATTATTAGTGCGACCCATAAAAACCTGGCCCAGTGCGTGGAGCAGGGCAGCTTCCGGCAGGATCTGTTTTACCGCCTGAACGTGATCGAACTGAGTTTGCCGCCGCTGCGCGAACGGCTGGATGACCTTGGCGTGCTGACCGACGCCATTCTGGAGCGGCTCGGGACCTTCGAGCACAAGGTGGTGCTGGGCGAGGGCGTGCTGGCGGCGTTGCGCGGCTACGCCTTCCCCGGCAATGTGCGCGAACTGGAAAACATTCTGGAACGGGCGCTGGCGTTTGCCAATGATGGTGTGATCGAGGTCGGCGATCTGGCGCTGAAAGGCGCGCGCATGGTGGAGGCGGTGGTGCCGTTGCCGACGCCGGCGCTGGATGGCCTGCTGCTGGCCGCCAGCGAGGTGGCGGCGTTCAGCCGGCCGGCGCCGTCGCTGGTACCGCCGACGGCCGGGATCGCCGCCACCCCGGCCGCAGCTGCCGCTGCGGCGGCCGGTCTGGCCCCGGCCCCGGTGCCGTCCGAGCCGCCGCTGCCGGTATTGGACGTGCTGCCGTCCAACCTGCCCGACTATCTGGCCCGGATCGAGCGCGACATCATCTTGCGTGCGCTGGCCCAGACCCAGTACAACCGCACCCAGGCTGCCCAGCTGCTGGGCATCAGCTTCCGCCAGCTGCGCTACCAGATGCAGAAGCTGCAGATCCAGGAACCGGAGGGGTGAGCATGGCGCCGCGCTTCCATCTGGGCGCGGACGGCTGGTGCGCTGGCGCGCTGCACTATGCCAGCCCGCATTGCGACGCCCGTCCCGACCCGGCCGACATCAGCCTGCTGGTGATCCACAACATCAGCCTGCCGGCCGGCCAGTTCGGCACGCCGCACGTGTCCGACTTGTTTACCGGCCGGATCGACTATAATGCTGACCCCTCGTTCGCCGACCTGCGCGGCGTGCGGGTGTCCAGCCATTTTCTGGTGCGTCGCGATGGCCGCGTGATCCAGTATGTTTCTGGCAACGACAGAGCCTGGCATGCCGGGCGGTCCGCGTTTCACGGCCGCAGCCAGTGCAATGACTTTTCTCTCGGCGTGGAGCTGGAGGGCACGGATAGCGTGCCGTTCACGCCGGACCAGTATGACGCGCTGGCGGCCCTCACCATCGCGTTGCAACAACGCTATCCCTTGTCGGATGTGCAAGGTCACGAACACATCGCCCCGGGCCGAAAAACCGATCCGGGGCCGTGCTTTGATTGGCAAAAATACCATGAAACCTGGCAGGCCCTGCTTAAGAAAAAGGCAATGGCCGGGACCGGGTTAGTAAGCGCTATCGGGGAACTGCGCTTGCCAAAAGGCCTTATCCAAAGTCAATAGAAATATTGCCGAAAACGGAAAAATTTCCTCTTGCGGCCACCGGGTGCCGATACTACAATCAGTGGCTTACGCAGTTCCAATCACTAGATATAGTAGTTCTCGTCACATTGGCCTTTTTATACACCACATGCCGCGCAGCCTAGACTGCACGCTGTAATCGGGGAGCTTAAATGCAATCTACTCAAGAAATGACCATCAACCCAGCGCTGGTACCAGCAGCCGCTGCGAGCACCGCCAGCAGCCAGTCCACGGTTGC